>SUTY01000045.1 GCA_015152455.1 Cyanobacteria bacterium SIG32 | reverse complement strand
AATATCATCAATAACAGAAACCAAATAAGAATTTTTCTTTAATTTGTTTAAAAAATCTTCTTTTTGTTTTCTTAAAGAAGCTCCTTTTTGTTCAAAATCCTTTGTTATGGCATTGTTCTTACGTAAAAAAACCTCCTTTTATTTGGGCGATACGTGACTCGAACACGTGACCCCCACAATGTCGATGTGATGCGCTACCAACTGCGCTAATCGCCCATATCCCAATTATAACACGAAAAAATTATATTGTATAATCTATTCCAAAATCTTGTAAAATGCCGTTATATAACTGGTTATTTTTTCGTGCATCTTTAAGGGTTAAATCCATACAAAGAGTGTGAGGATAATTGGCATCTTGAACAGGAATATTATTTCTAACAACACGAGTTATAAATTCATCATATAATTTGTTAGCTCTTTCAATGGCTTCTTTACCACCCAAGGACAAATCATATAATAATTTAGATGCTCTAGTTTTCAAGTCATCAAAAGGTGTTTGTGAACCCATTATTCTTTTCATGCAAATCGCAGCGTTTGTTTCGTTAATGTTACCTGTTGTAAACCCTTTGTTAAAATGAAACCTTACAGCTTGAGCAAGAGAATCAAGATGAATATTTTTAACTTTATTTTCTTTCATAAGCATGACAGAAAGTGCATGCATTAATCCACCAATACCTTTTTCTCTGGCAAAAGGTGTAACCTCAATATCGACACATTTTATGGCATCTTTTTCTCTGCGAAGCATATCATTGCCAAGTTCAAGATTTCTGGAATCCCTAACTGTAAACATTTGCATGAATTCGTCAAATTCTGCAACCAATCCATCTTTCAGTTGCATTTTCTGAGGAAATCTTAGCGAAAATCCTTCACTGGTTTTTATCGAGTTCCACACAGGCTTCATAGTACCTGTATAAAAAAAGAACATAAAAAAAATTGCCTCTCGGCAATTGAATTGTAATATTTGTTTAAAAAAGGCGACACCCAGATTCGAACTGGGGGATAAAAGCTTTGCAGGCTTCTGCCTTACCACTTGGCCATGTCGCCACCCTTCGTTCCTCTATAATACGAAATACATAATTGAATGTCAATACTAATTATGAGGATAGTTTTCTACGTATAACATACCTTCGTATTCATCTTTGTATTTCATAATTGTGAAATTATGCATATTCTTCCCAACTCTAGTTTGAGGGAATTCACTTTTCCGTCTATAAAATGAAAGCACGGAGTTTTTAACTTCTCCACCATTGTTGTATTCTCTATTTGCCAACTCATCTAAGTGAGTTCCTGCATAAAACTTTTCTTTAACTGTTTGTTTTTGTTTCATTCCGTCAGAATAAAAATAATCAACAACTTTGGTCCATAATTTTGTAGGTTGTCCGTTAAGTTCACCTTTAGCATGTCCTATTGCTTTGTCAATTATCTCACCGTTTGGTTTAATCAAAACAAGATGATCATTACGGTTATGTCTTGTTTGTAAAGCAATTGTACCGTCTTTAAAAATGCGTTGATAAACTTCAGCCGAAGCTCTATCGATAACATTGTTTGCAACCTTGCCGTTTTTGCGATACTTATTAGCCAAATATGTGAATTTATTTACTTGATGTGTTCTCATAACTTACCTGAAATAACATAAAACTTCTGAAAATAAAATTTGCTAGTATTTATGGTAAAATTATAATATGAAAAATCTTGCGATTGCTTACAACAAAACAATAGACCATTCCGTAGAGGTTATGCAGGAACTTAAGTCTGTTTTACTTGTAAATGGTGTTGCTGCGGATATTTTTGATATTGATGCTTTAAAAAGCGGCTATGATTTTGTTTTTGTAATCGGTGGTGATGGTACAATCCTAAAAACGGCAAGGTTTTACGCAAAATATTCTACGCCTATTTTTGGTATTAATTTGGGACGTTTGGGTTTTCTTTCGCAATCTTCTAAAGAAAATCTTACATCTTCAGTCGAAAAAATCCTGAAAGGTGAATATCGAGTAGAAGATAGAATTATGCTACAAAGTGGTGAAAAAATTGCTCTAAATGATTTTGTAGTAAAAGGGACGACAACAGGCAGGACGTCAAGATTCTCATTAAAAATCAATGATAAATTTGTCTGTGATTACTTGGCAGACGGCATAATTATTACAACTCCAACAGGCTCAACAGCATATGGTCTATCGGCTGGTGGACCTGTTATATCGCCGAATCTAAGCGCATTTTTAATTGTGCCTATATGCCCTCATACTCTAACAGCTCGTCCTATTGTTATTCCAGATGATGAAATTATTACAATTTGTTCTGATAAAGACTTGACAAATTATGTTGCATCAACTGACGGACAAGAATTTTATGAATTTGCAAAAGAAATTACGATTAAAAAGTCTGAAAATGTTGCCAAATTAGCGCTATTAGACGGTGAGGAGTTTTATTCTGTTTTAAGAAATAAACTTCATTGGGGTATATCTCCTGCTTGTATAAAATAATTTTTTTAAAATTTATTAACTTTTGTTCATAATTGGCATGGAAATTATTGTACTTTTTTTCTATTTAAAATAGTATGTTAATATACAATTATCTAGCCCACTTAGTCGATGTGGGTAAAATAACCGAAAACAAGTAATATTACAATATAAAGAGGTAAAAATAGTGGAAAATTTTGTATCAGATATCTTTGCAAGAAAAGATGACTCAGCTCAAACACCTGCCAATCGTAATGGTGTCAACCCTACAAATATTAAAGTAGTTGGTGTTGGTGGCGGTGGCGGAAACGCAGTTAACCGAATGATTAAAGCAGGTTTGTCAAATGTAGAATTTTGGTTGATGAATACTGACTTGCAAGTGTTAGAATATAGTGGTCAAACAAAAAATCAAATTCAATTAGGTGTAGCATCAACAAAAGGTTTGGGTGCTGGTGGCGATCCTACAGTTGGTGAAAAAGCTGCAGAAGAAGCTCAACAAGAAATTACTAGAGCGTTAGAAGGCGCTGATATGGTGTTTATCACAGCTGGTATGGGCGGTGGTACTGGTACTGGTGCAGCTCCTATTGTAGCTAAAATTGCAAAAGAATTAGGAATTTTAACAGTTGCAGTTGTTACAAAACCTTTCTCTTGGGAAGGTAAAAGAAGATTAAACCAAGCACTTCAAGGTTTAGAAAAACTTAGAGAAGCAGTTGATGCAGTTATCGTTATACCTAACGACAAATTGCTTCAAGTTGTTGACAGACAAGTATCATTAACAGAATCATTCAGTATTGTTGACGAAGTTCTTTTGAGAGGTGTTCAAGGTATTTCTGATATCATCACAATTCCTGGTCAAATTAACGTTGACTTTGCTGACGTTAGAAAAGTAATGCAATCATCTGGTTCAGCATTGATGGGTATTGGTCGTGGTCAAGGCGAAGGCAGAGCTATTAAAGCTGCTGAAATCGCTATCAATTCACAATTACTTGAAACTTCTATCAATGGTGCTTCTGGTGTAATCGTTAACATTACAGGTGGACCTGATATGACTCTTCACGAAATTACAGATGCTGCAAATATTATCCATGATGCAGTATTGGAAGATGCTGAGGTTATTATCGGTACTAACGTTAATGAAAACATTCAGGGTGAAATTCAAGTTACAGTTATTGCTACTGGTTTTGAATTGAAAAATACTCTACCTGAACAAAAAGTAGAAGCTAGACAATTGAATGCAGCAGACTTTTTCGCAAGTTCAGGTTCATTCAATCAACCAAAAAGAACTTCATTCCCTGAAGTATCTTCTAGTTTTACAAATATAGAAATCCCAGATTTCTTGAAAAAGTAAAAAATTCTGGGTATGAAAAAGATTAAGAGGCAAAGCAATTTGCCTCTTTTTTTTTTGTAATAAATCTGTATTAAAAAAGCCGTTTGTATCAACAAACGGCTTTTAAATTATTTGTATTATACAAATTAGTCTTGAGCGTGACCAGCAGTACCAAGAACATCTCTCATTTTGTGGATAACCATTTCTTTAACTGCTGTTCTACCAGGACCCATATATTCACGTGGATCAAATTTTTCAGGAGATTCTGTGAAGAATTCTCTGATTGTTGATGTCATAGCCAATCTCAAGTCAGTATCGATATTGATTTTAGCAACGCCGTGTTTAGAAGCGTAGTTAAGCATTTCTTCTGGAACACCTTGAGCGTTTGGTAATTTGCCACCGAATTTATTACATTTAGCAACGAATTCAGCAGGAACTGATGAAGAACCATGTAATACTAATGGGAAGTTAGGGAAACCAGCTTCTGCCAAAGCATTTTTGATTTCTTCTAAACGTTTGAAGTCTAATTTAGCTTCACCAGAGAATTTGTAAGCACCGTGAGAAGTACCGATAGCAACAGCTAAAGAGTCACAACCAGTTTCTTTAACGAATCTTACAGCTTCTTGAGGATCTGTGTAAGTTGAATCAGCTGCAGAAACTTTAACGTCATCTTCTACACCAGCCAATTTACCAAGTTCAGCTTCAACTGAAACTCCTCTTTCGTGAGCATATTCAACAACTTTTTTAGTTAAAGCGATATTTTCTTCCAATGGGAATCTTGAACCGTCGATCATTACAGATGAAAAACCACCGTCGATACAAGCCTTACAAATTTCAAAATCAGCACCGTGATCTAAGTGAAGAGCGATAGGTACTGTAGTAGTAGCTAAAGCAGCTTCAACCAATTTCAATAAGTAAGTTTGGTTAGCATATTTTCTTGCACCAGCAGAAACTTGCAAGATGATAGGTGATTGAGTTTCTTCAGCAGCTTCTGCAATCCCTTGCAAAATTTCCATGTTGTTAACATTGTAAGCACCGATAGCGTATCCACCAGCTAATGCTTTTTTGAACATTTCGTTTGTTCCAACTAATTTTCTTTCACTCATTTGAGTTCTCCTTCTTAATTTTTTACAACTCAAGTGTATTACAAACATTTGTCAAAAACAAGTAGAATCATGCTTTTAAGAATTAAGATATATTAAAATATATCTTAATTTCTTTACAAACAAAAAAACGATTGATATAATGAATTCAAAGGGTTAATGTGATAAAAAATTAGGGTAGCAAAAAAAATATTTTAGGTGTTTTTTATAAAAAATACTAAAAGGAGATATTATGGTAATTGAGGCAATATCAAGTGTAAGGAATAATGGTCTAAGTCAGGTAAATTTTGAAGCTCGTAAGAATAAAAAAACGGCTCCAGTAACTAATCCTACACCTTCTGCGACATTAAAAGCAGTTCCTTTGGCGGTATTATTGGCAATGAGCCCAATGACAACAACTAATGCAGAAAGTATTTTACGAGGCGAAAATGTTATTGAAACAACTCAAGTTGATCAATCTCAAAATAAACCAGTTGTAATTTTTACTGAAAAAATCGTTACACAAAGCGGCTTACCTGTTTTTGTTAATGGTATAAATTCCAAAGGTGGTACAACAAGTATTGATAGAATTGAGCTTAGTGCTCCTAAAAATGATAAAGGTATAATGGAAACCTTCACTGTCAACAGTGTTGTGGATAGAGAACTGTACATTCTTTCATATAATGGAGTAAAAGAAGGTCCACTAAAAATTACTCAAGTAACTGCAACAAGTCAAGATAGTGATAAAAAATATTCTTTTATTGACCCTGCGTTGACAGGTTATGTCAAAGCACTTGTTGAGCACCCTTATAACAAATCTGATATAAAAAAAGGTTCTCGTACAGATAATATGATGATATTTTTAGAATCTTTTTATATTCCAAGCGAAGAAGAAATAAGCTATATTCCAACAACTGTAAACAAAACTGATAAGGCAAATTTTGGTAAACCAATTCCTTCATTAACTCGAGAAGTAAAAGGTTCTCACGGTATCTATACAATTAGATTTTATGAACGTCCAAATAAACCAGACAAAATGAATTTAACAATTCAGAAAAAGGGTGAAGATGAATTTAGGGTTGGCAATGTTGATAAGTATAATATAGACATTATAGGTCTTGATGCTAGTCTTAAAACTGGAGTGGTAACAAGAATTGGTTTGTTTGGAAATAAAGGGGACCTATTTTCTTCAATAACTGATGATTTGTTAGGTGATGAATTATTAAAAACTAGAGAAAAATATAATTATCCATATTCACATGATAAAATTAATGGCAAATATTATTTAGAACCGTAGCCAAATGTAAACTTTTGTAAAAACATGCAAACATGCTGAAATAGCGTGTTTTTGCATGTTTTTATTATTTTAGAGTATAAAACGAGAGAGCACTTATGGCATTTGGTGACGTAAATATTCAAAATACACAGACTACAACCGTTACACCTCAATCTACACCGGTTGCTACTCCTGTTGTGCCACAAGCTAAACCTGTAGTTATTGATTTAGAGTTGCAAAAATTGCTACAGGCTTTGAATTTGACTATTGAACAATGGCAGGCTATGTCACCTCAAGAACAAGCAAATGCAAGAACTCAATATGCTCAAAATCAACAACAAGTTGCAAGTGAACAAACAGGCATGGGAATTCCAGGGTTAAGTGTAGAACGCACTACAGACGAGGCTCAAGCCCAGCAAGGTGTCACCTCTCAGGCGGTTGCAGATGATAACACTGCAGATAATAAAGAAAAAAGTACACCTTCCACAACAACTGAAACTTCAGAAAAAAGAAATGATCCAAGTTGGTTAGAATGGCGAATAAAATCCAACGAAAATAAACGTGAATTCCTTAAACAAAAACTTGTTGGAAATGGCAAATTTGAAAATTATACAGACGAACAAATAGATGAATTGTTTGATAACTATATTGAATACAAAACAAAAGAAAGACTTGTAAAAAAAGAAAAAGATATATCAGATGATGCTTGGAAAAAATTAACAGCAGAAGAAAAACTTCAAATGATGGATGAAACTTGGAAGGCGATTTCAGATGATAAAGATCGCCAAAAAGCAATAAACAAAACGATAAGTGATTATTCATTAATTGTTAGCGCAGGTATTACATTAGAAGAATATGACAATCTTTCTAAAATGCAAAAAAGTATTCTTGCAACTAAGGCAATTGAGAATCAAATAGAAAGTTTAGAAGCCAAAAAAACAGAAGGTAGCTTTTTAGCTAATACTGGTAAAGATGTTAGCATAGCCATTTTAAAAAAACAAAAAGCTATACAACAAAACAATGTAGTAAAAAATGCTATTGATGAAGGAAAAATTCATACAACTGGTAAATATGCTGATATATTCAATAAAGCTATGAAATATTCTGGTTTAGAAAATCAATCCTTTGCTGACTTAGAAAAAGAAGAAAAGGTCAGAGTTTTTAATGCATATTTTTTAAGTGAAACTGATGGTATTGAAGATGAATCTAATTATGAAACAGTAGCTCTTGATATGTTAGGATCAATGTATGAAGATGAAACTATAACTCCAGAAGATAAAGTAATGTTGCTTGTTGGTATGGAAAAAAGCAGTAATCTTAATATTATTGAGGTATTGAGTGATGAAAAAATTATGCAAAAAACAAGTGAGTACGTTGCTGAAACTAACGCAAATGGTACAGAAGAAGATATTCAAATTGTAGAAGAATTTACAGAAAGAATTAGTGCTGAAAGTGAGCAATTGAGCGCTTCTGAGCAAAAAGTATTTGAGCCAGCTTTGAGAATGTTGGTAATAAAAGGTCAGGAAGGATTAAATGCTCGTGCTATGCGCAGCGATGAAGATGCAGTAATAGCTAAAAAACATACAAGACGTCGTATGCAATCTGGTCATAAACTACTTATTAAGAATAGTGTTGAAACCATCAACGCAGCGGAAATAGGTATTAAAAAGGCATTAATCCCTACGTTTGCGGGTATTCAGGATGATTTATTACGTACAGACGCATTAAATGGTGCTATTAAAGGAGAAGCTGCAGTTGATCAAACAGTTTTGACAGAAGGTTTCATTCAAGGCGCACCTAATAGTAAAAGAAGTTATGATACTGTAAACAATGTTATTGAGAAAGGAACATATCACAAAGATGCGCAGGTTGATGTTGCAAAAATGGTAACATCAAAAGCTAAAGAAAATTTGAGCGAAGATGATGCAAAGCAAGTTCACAAAGATACATTTGATGCTGCAGTTGTCGGATTTGATGCAGAAAATCATGATGATGTTTATGAAATAATGATGAATTCTGGATTTACTGATGTTCAAGAATATGCAGCAAATAACATTTATAAATTAGATGAAAGTGTTAGAGATTGGGCTGAAGAATATACAAAATCTCTTGATATAGAAAGTGTTACAAATGCTATTCAAACAGAACCTCCTGTTACTGTTGAAGAAAATAATTCTCAAGTTGATAATTCATCAAGTTATGCTCAAAGTGAAATTATCACAACTACTGAAGTATATGCAGTAAATAACGTTATTCACGAAATAAAAACAACTTTAACTGATGAGTTAACAGGTGAAATTAAGTTAGATCTTAATAAACAAGAAGATAGAAATAAATTAGTAAGTTTCTTTGAACAACATCCTCTAGAAATGGCAAAATATATTGAAAAAGCCCCTCTTAAAAATAAAGAATCATTGTTGATTGCATTGTGTCAATCTTCAAAAAATGCTGCAATTTCTTTTGTTAAGCAAAACCCATCATTTGGTTTGATAATACTATCCAGTTCTCAGATTGAATTAGGTGTTCAACGTGATGTTGCGCTTGTTATGCTTCAAAAAGCTGATAAAGGTTCAGATGTTTGGAAAACCGCAAGTGAATTTATTGGTAAATTCTACAAAGGTGAAACAAACGTCGAAAACCATAAAAGTTTAATGTTCAAAGCCTAGTGCTTGATTTTAAAGTGTGTTTATAGTTAAATTGTCTTACAGCCGTTTTATAATGGCGAGTTCATTTAGAAAGAAGACAATTTTAAATTGCCGAAAGATATAAAATTAGCTAAATTAGCAGGTTTCTGCTACGGTGTAAAAAGAGCCGTTGAAACCGTAAAAAAAATAAAAGCTGAAAACCCTGATAAAAAAGTCTTTGTGTTGGGAGAACTTATTCACAATACTCAGGTTATCAATGAGCTTGAAGATTTAGGTATAAAAACTCTTGCTGAAATCCCAAAAGAAGGTGAGGGGATTTGTGTTATAAGAAGTCATGGTGAAAGTCCTCAAATTATAGAAAATATTAAAAATGCAGGATTTGAAATAATTGACTTAACTTGCCCTGATGTAAAAAAAGTTCAACAAAAAGCCATTGAACTTGCTCAAAAAAATTACTATGTTGTAATTGTTGGTAAAGCAGAACACCCTGAAGTCGTTGCGATTAGAGCAAATGCAGAACTCTATACAGATAAAGTTATTGTTGCTACTGAAGTTGAACAATTGAAACCATACGAACAAAAGCTAAAATCTCACAAAAATATTGGTGTGGTTGTGCAAACAACTCAAAGAATTACAACGTTAAATCCTATTGTTGAATATTTAACTGCAATTTCAAAAGAATTACACGTTACAAATACAATTTGCGCAAGTACGGCAATGCGTCAAGCTGAAGCCAAAGAACTTGCACTAAATAGTGATTTGATGATTGTAGTGGGCTCTAAAAAGAGCGCAAATACAACTCACTTAGCAGATATTTTAAAAGGGATTACAAATACAATCCATATTGAAAAAGAAGATGAATTACAAAATTTTGAAGAATTGATTGAATCTTCTCAAAAAATTTCAATCACCGCTGGAGCATCAACTCCACAAGAAGTTATAGAAAAAGTCATAAATAAAATTAGTAAAGGAGAATAGAAATATGACAACAACATTAGAAAAAACATCTTTAGATGAATTCGAAAGACTTTTAGAAGAAAGTTTTTCAAAATCTTGCTCAGTAGCTGATATCGTTGAAGGTACAGTTATGAGAAAAGACCAAGACGGTTATTTAATCAGCGTTCGTGGCGCTAAAACCGAAGCATTTTTGCCAAACAAAGAACTTCCTGTTGCTGAAAATGAAACTATAGAAGTTGGCGACGTTAAAGAATTTTACGTTCTTAAAGAAGAAAATGACGAAGACGGTATGTTATTATCACTTAAACGTTTAGCATTTGCTCAAGCGTGGGCTCAGTTAAATGATGCAAAAGTTCAAGGCGATACAATTTTAGCAAAAGTAGTTTCTGCCGTTAAAGGTGGTGTATTGGTTGATGTTGCTGATTTGAAAGGTTTTATCCCATCATCTCAATTAAGAACAGGTACACCGTTTGACGGTTTGATTGATTCAAAAATCGAAGTTAAAGTTCTTGAAGCTGATCCTAAAAAAGGTAAATTAATCCTTTCTCAAAGACAAGCAGTTGCTGAACAACGTGATCAAGTTGTAGATGATGTTCTTTCAACTCTTGCAGAAGATCAAATTGTAAAAGGTGAAGTTGTAAGAATCGCTGATTTCGGTGCTTTTGTTGATATTAACGGTATTGACGGTTTGTTACCTATTTCAGAAATTTCTTGGTCAAGAATTAAGCATCCGTCAGATGTAATTGCTTTAGGTGAAACTATCGAGGTTAAAATTATTAAAATTGATGCTGAATTGAAAAGAATTTCATTATCATTAAAAAGAATGGGCGAAGATCCATGGCAACAAATCGAAGGTCAATTTGAAGAAGGTCAAGTAATTAAAGGTACTGTTAATAAAGTTACTGGCTTTGGTGCATTTATTAACATTTTCCCAGGTGTTGAAGCATTACTTCCTGTTTCTGAAATGGCTGACGAAAATATTAATCCATTCAATCAATTCAAAGTTGGTGACAGTGTTGAAGTTCTAATTAAAAAATTCACACCTCAAGAACATAGAATTGCATTGAGCGTTAAAGATATTAATAAAGATGCTTAATTAAATAAAGCAAAATATAAAACCCCTCTTTCGACAAAGAGGGGTTTTTATATCAAATTTTTAATATTAATGTATGAAATGAGGTTTTTTTTCTCCACTAAACGGTGTATTTTTAAAGGATTGTTGTGTATATCTAACAATATATGTCGTATAATTTTAATAGATAATGTTGACTTTTAAAAAATGATCATTATTAAAGTAGTAGGTAGATAAATAGGAGGCCGTTTTATGGGCATGGCAGCATCACAGGCAAGATATTTAGGCTTGACCGCAAGAAAAACAAATGTTGAATACGAAGGACAACAGGTTAACCAAGCACGTACTGCGTTGGCAAACCAAAGTGCAAACCTATTCAACCAATTATTGACATTGGAGGTTCCAACAGCTCCAAGTACAGCAGATTTTACAACTGTACAATACTCTTATCAAGATGGCGCATACGAAGAAGCTATTTCTAGCATGAGCCAATTGACTAACGATCCTGATGGATACAACTACATGGTAACACACTATCACTTTGCAGATGTTTTCAAAGGACAACGTGCATTATTGGCAAACCCACAAGTTCAAATTTCTACAGATGATACTACAGGTGAACAAACACCAACTTACGTAGGTAACTGGGAAGTAAAAGCATATGTTCCTGGTGCAGATCCTGATTTGGACGCAGCTTATGGACAAATTTGCAGAGATTGGCCGGAAACAACATTCCCAACAGCAGATGCTGATACAGAAATCTTTATGTATGAATCATTTGGTAGAACTTACTTCATGACTAAAGAAGATTTATTGGCAAGTGCTAATAGTGCAATTGATCCAGAAAAACCAATTGAAAACCAAAATATCAGATTGACAACATACTATGCAGAAACTATTAATGAAAAAGTTGAACAAATTGAACGTGCAGTTGTTGAAATCGGACAAGATGGTAGAGCTGCTTCAATTCAATATGAAGATTCATCAGCAGTATTTGCGTTAAATACTGAAACAATAACTGATGAAGCTGCGTATAGTGACGCAATGAACCAATATACTTACGATATGGCAGTATATGAAAAAACAATTCAAGACATCAACGCTAAAACTGAAGCAATTCAGGAACAAGATAGAACTCTTGAATTGAGATTACGTCAGTTAGATACAGAACAAGACGCTCTTCAAACAGAAATGGAAGCAGTTAAGAAAGTTATTGAAAAGAACGTGGAATCTACTTTCAAAACTTTCGAATAATAATTAAGAGGAACAAAGATGTCTTACAAATACGACAGTTATTTAGTAATAGCAAACAAATTTGGTTCAGCAAGTGGCGATGCGAAAGCTCAGCTTTTTGAAACTTACGACAAATTGAGAGATTTGACAGTTTCAGGAAGTGGGGCAGGAACTGGCTTTGAAGCAGCTGGTGGCTTCTTGTACAATTTGGCGAGTTTGCTTGCACCGGCATCTGTTGCTCCAATATTTGGCTCATCTGAATCAATGAGTATTCCTGGCACTTCATACTTTTCTAATATGACAAGTGGTTCTGCTTATGGAGTTAATTCATTGTACAATTATTCAGGCTTTCCTGGTGGTGCTGCTCCTATTTCTTGGGGCTTGAGTGGTTATTCAACAGGTGGTGCCGCAGGTTTAACATCTGGTTGGGGTTCTATGCAAGGAACTCCAACCGGTTATGCCTCAAACTTAGGCGGACTTGCAGACGTCGCAACTGCAGCAGCGTACGGTGCAGGTGGAGTTAGCGGATTTGGAATTGGTAGAAATATTGTTCTTCCGATTGCAAGTTGTATTTCTGGTTGGGGCGGTATTATGCAGGCTGCTGCACCTTATTTGGGTGAGTTTGGTCTGCCTGCAATTGTTATGGCAAACTTAATGCAGGGGACTTCTTCTGCAGCGTTAGCAGCATATCAAAATATTACGGGAAATATTACGGCGAATGCAGACACAATTCTTTCAAATAAAGTTAGAAACATTGAAACTGTGTGTAAAATGTTAGATACACAGGGTGATGTCGTTAAGAAAATGTTGAAAGAATCAATTGAAGGCGATAGCAAAGCTGTTCAAAACTTATAATTAAAGTTTTTTATTTTTTTGTCGTATAATATTATAAGAGGGAGTTTTCCTTCTGTCTGGTATTACTTTGGCTTACATGATTAAGACATGTTACAAAAATTTATAAAAAAAGGCAATAATTTGTAACAACAAGTTTTTATATAAATGTAGGTCTAAAGTGTAAAAGGAGTTGTATGCTTCGACAAACTTTAGAGACGAATATAAAAAGAATAGTTGATTTCTTGATATATTCAAAAAATTTCCTAATAAGAAAAAATCCTTTGAAGTCGCTTCAAGCGTCAATAGTAGAAGGGTTAAAAGATTTTCTGACAATGAAAAAGAAGCTAAAAATGGCGCAGTACAGGTTAAATTATCACCGTCACCAGCTTCAAAAAATGGAACAACTAATTGCAGAAAATAATGACCACAGTTTCTTAAAAGGAAAAAATCTCAACGAAACCAGATAGAAGGAAAAAAAATGGGATTAATTAATGCAACAATTCGAGTAGGAATGCTTGCGTCACAGAAAATGGACTTGGAATACAAGATCATGGTGATAACGCAGGCGCAGATGAATTTGTCACAATCTGTACAAGATTTAATGCAGGTTGGAACAGATTACACTGATCCAGATTCTCAGGCTGCAAAAATCTTAAAGCAGCGTGAGGCTCGGTTGCAACAGTTAGAAAAACGCTTAACATTACAAATGGAACAATACAAAACAAGGTTGAAAGCTATTGAAACAGAACTTGAATCCGCAAAAGGTATGCGTGACAAATGTATTGAATCCACTTTTAAATATTAGTTTGAACAAACAGGCTTATGATATCGTTTAAAGCGGCATATTGTCGTTGGTATTTTTGAGCTTGTTTTTCTAATAATCCGATTTGTTTTCTATGTTCAATAATTGAATTTTGGCATTCACGAGATGAAATATTCAAACTTTCTTGTACTTGTTGAGCTTCTTGCAACACGCTTTTCATTGAAATTCCAAGAGCTTCCATTGTTTGTTTAATAATTAAAGCACCAGTTTGTTTTGTTACTCCAGCTGGTAATTTTGTAATTAATTGTTTTAAAACAGCGACGTTTGAAGGAATTTCAAAATCATCCAAGTCTGCAGGTGCGAATTGTTGTGGAGTTTGAATATTTAATTGAGGCATAACTGGCTCAGCAAAAACTGGTTCAGCGAAAGCATGTTCAGACACCACTGGGTCTTCGTAACTTACTTCTTCAATGATATCTTGCTCATTAAAATCTGTTGAGTCTTCTTCAATTGAAAACTCTTGTTCTACAGGTGTTTGAAGTTCAAAATTGTTATCTTCTGTTTCTTCAAATGTATTTGGAGAAACTTCAATTTCTGATTGCATTTTTAATGCTTCAACTATTTTTTTGCCTACGCCTTCGGTCAATCTATTACTAGCCATTTTTCCCTCATAAATAAAATATCTGGATATATCTTAATTAAAACAAAAAAATAATTCAAGGAAAAAGAATTTTGCTCTTAATAATACTAAATGTAATTGCTTCAAATATTTTTTTATGTTATTATATAGGCGATTTGAGGGGTATTATGAAAGAGTATAATTTAGAAAAAATCAGAGATTTAAGATATGGTGAAAATCCACACCAAAAAGCCTCTTTATTTAAAGGCTCAGAGATGGTTGATTATGAAGTATTATTTGGTCAAGAATTAAGTTATGACAATATTTTAAATATTTACGAATTGTCAAGAGTGCTTGGCGAATTTTATGATGTAAATGCGGTTGGCATCATTAAACACCAAACAGGTTGTGGAATTGCCTTGGGCAGAACAACTGAAGAAGCATATAACAAAGCATTCGATTGCGATCCTGTAAGTGCATTTTATGGCACAATTGGTTTTACTAGATCGTTGGATTATGATACCGCAAAACACATTAATTCAATGGGGGTAAGAGCGTTAATTGCTCCAGATTTTCACCCAAAGGCTTTAGAATTATTGTCAGAAAATCCTTCAATAAAGTTGGTAAAAGTTAATACTCCATTAAACGATATTAGAAAAATGGGATTAGATGAAATAACTGTAACTCCATTTGGAATATTAATTCAAGAGAAAAATCTAAGTGAATTAAATAAGGATTCATTCAGGGTTGTGACAAAAGTAAAACCAACTACTGAACAGGTTGAAGATGCGATTTTTGCTTGGAAAGTTGTGAAACATGCAAGGAGTGATGCAGCAGTTGTAGCAAAAGATTTTGCTACTTTGGGTATTTCTCAAAGCGAAACAAGTTGTGCTTCAGCTATTGAGGAGGCTTTGAAATTTGCTTGTGACGGAGCGAAAGATGCTATTTTAGCAACTGATGGTATAATTTATTCGCATGATGCAATTTACGCCGCAGCACAAGCAAGAATAGGATTAATTATCCAGCCAGGAGGTTCACCAAAAGACCGTGAACTTATAGGACTTGCTGATAAATACGGTATATCAATGATAATGACAGGAATAAGGAATCAAAGACACTAATTATGGAAATAAAAGATTGGGATGATTATTTTTTAGATTTAGCAAAAACTTGTGCGAGTCGTTCAAATTGTTTAAGAGCGCAGGTTGGAGCGGTGATTGTTGGTGAAGATAAAAAAATCAAAGCAACCGGTTACAATGGAACTCCATCAAAGGTAGAATCTTGCTACGAGCGCGGCGAGTGTTATCGAATAAAGAATAATATTCCGTCTGGAACTTGCTATGAAACTTGTAGGTCAATTCATGCAGAACAAAATGCGATTATTCAAGCAGGGCAAGATAGATGTAAAGATGCGACAATGTACATTTGGGGACACAATTTTATTTGTATTTTGTGCAAAAGATTTATAGTACAATCTGGTATAAAAAATTGTGTATTAAAAAAAGATGAAAATTCACCAATTGTTCGAGTTTCAGTTGAAGATATTAGAAATGAATTGAATGCATAAATGTTGCTAAAAGTTGAAAAAAATGGTATATTGAAGAAGTGATCAAGGTTTTAGTGACCAAGTGATCAAGTAATATATTTTAAGGTTGGAAAATCCAACAGAATAGGAGATCGTAGTATGTTAAAAAGTGAAGCTATAACTGGCTTTAAGACCTTAGGGG
>SUTY01000044.1 GCA_015152455.1 Cyanobacteria bacterium SIG32 | reverse complement strand
CCACCCACCTAAATCCTCCCTTGCTAGGGAGGACTTTTATCCTTCAAACTTGTTTTGTTCTATTCTCTTAACTAGAACTGTTTTGCTTATTCCCCTCCCTCGCTAGGGAGGGGCTGGGGGTGGGTGGACTTACAATAATAACCTTATTCAAATTTTTATCTACACAATTACTATAAAACCCTTGACAAATTGTCTGCTATAGAGTACACTATTAGTATGGGACCTAGAATTGTTAAAATAGCACAAACGTCAAATAATAAATCACCTCTTATTGAGTGGCTAGATTCCCTTGACAAACCTAACAAAATACGAATTCAAAGCCGATTGACTAGACTTTTGGAAAATAATTTTGGCGATCACAAAAAAATAGACAATGAAATATCCGAGTTAAGATTTAATTTTGGTTCAGGATACAGGATTTATTATACAGAAGTCGATAATATAATCGTTCTATTAATAAATGGCGGTGATAAATCTACTCAAAATAAGGATATTCAAAAGGCAAAAATAATACTTGCAGAATGGAGAAGTTTACGATGATTAATGCAAAAAATATAATTGATTTAGAAAACTACATAGTTAAAGATCTTAAGTCCGACGAAGATATTAAATTATACTTAAATACAAGTTTAAAGGAATATCTTGACGACGGAGATTTTAATTCTTTTTACCACTCATTGGAAATTGTTATTAAAGCTAAAAGCACTATCGCTGGTTTTGCTCAAAAAATAGGGATGTCCAGAAGCCACCTCTATAGTATTTTTAAAGCAGAAAAAGAACCCAAATTTTCCACTGTTATTAAAATATTTCACGAATTAGGCTATGAATTAGAAGTAGCATAATTATTTTTTCTGTATGAATAGTTTCGTAAAATCTTTATCACATCCGATAAATAAATTTATACATTCCCAACAAATCTTTTGACGTAGTTTGTATCCGTCCGTACTCCTTAGCATCCCCAAGTAACTATTCATACTGTTTATGAACGCTCGCATTTCCGCTCGTCTATACCATGTACGACTGCTTTTATATTCTCTTATCATTTTGAAAATCCGCTTTAGTGTCTTTTGCCGCATTATACATCTGTTCGGCTTCTGTACAAATCCCACAAAATCTATGCCTTTTTCAATCTTATTTATTGACTTTTTATTTTGGTGCAAATTCAAGTCCAATCGCTCTTTTAAAAAACGAGTCAAATCCTTGTGTATAGCATTTAACTTTTGAGGATCTTCATCCAATATTACAAAATCATCAACATATCGACAATAATATTTACACCGCCAATGATGTTTAATATATTGATCCATTACATTCAAATAAACATTGCTGAAAAATTGACTCGTTAAATTCCCTATCGGTAAACCCTTATTGATATTGGCATGCCACAAACTCTTATGCTTTGGAAGTTTAGAAAAATCCGCCCCTGTCGCCTTTATCTGTACTATCTCTCGACAATCATGATATATGATTTGATGTAGTAATTTTAAAACCCATTCTTCCTCTACTAATTTTGCAACTTCTTCATACAAAATATCCTTATTGATACTTACAAAAAAATTCTCAATATCCGCCTTTAAATAATACGCAGGTTTTTGATAATTGTTTGTTACTGCCTTTACGTATTTGTTCAATGTCTTGATAGCATTTGTTGCCCCTCTAGCAGGAATACAACTATACGTATCTTTCGTAAACCGATTATAAAACTTCTGCGAAATCTCATTATAAACCAGATGATGAACGACTCTATCTCTGAAATCCGCCGCCCATATCTCTCTTACCTTTGGATGAAAAACTAAAAAACATATGCTCCTGCCAATCTTATAATCACCACTAATTAAATCAATATAAAGCTCAACGAGTTTTGACTCTAAGTCAAATTCAAAATTTAAGGCGTTGTATGTACTGCGTTTTCGTTTTCGGCAATCTATGTATGCTTGTAATAACTTTTGAAAGTTTAACATACTTGATGCCTCTGGTTATTTATCTACATATATTCTCAAATAATTCCAATAACTTCTAAAAACTTTTTTAACATAATTCTTGGTTTCAGCGTATGGGATTTGTTCAATAAATTCATCAGTATCGTTATAGATAACGCTCTGTTTCCAACGCCCAACTGAACCAATACCACCATTGTATGCAGCAATTGCTGAGATATCCAGACCGTTTAAAGCATTGCGCAACTGTGAATAATAAGTATTGCCAAGTTTTATGTTAAATTCTGGCTTAAACAAGTCGTCTAATGATGTCATGCCAAAACCATACTGAGAGCTGATTTCCTTTGCAGTTGCTGGCATTAGTTGCATTAAACCTCTTGCGCCAACTCCACTTTGCGCATTTGGATTGAAGTAACTTTCTTCTCTTATTAATGCCATCATTAAGGTGGGATCATTATTACCAGCATATTGTGTAATTTCATCATAGTAATCTATTGGATAAACCAAACGCCACCTCAAATCTGTTCTTTCCGGACGAGGCAAGACTTTTTCCATTGCATCTCTTGCAACAAGCATGGAATGTGAATAATCGCCTTTTTGGTAATATATCCAACTTTTAATAAATTCATCATCTGTAATAAGTTCGAGCATGCCGTAATCCTGCAATTCGGCTAGTTTAAATACAACATCACTCTTTGAAACATTTTTGTAAGGGTATTCAACAGGCTGAGGAATTATTGTCGCATTCAATACAGTCTTTTGTAAATGCTTCATTGCGACATATGACCTATAAGCATAATAATTATCAGGATATTTAGAAATTACACCCTTATAGTATTCCATGTATTCTTCATATTCGTTATTGCGTTCGGCTATTTTACCAAGCCAAAACATAACCATAGGAGCTGATGAACCGTCTTCAAATTTGTTAAGATAGTCTTTACCTATCTTTTCAGCATTAATATAATCTCGTGACTTAACTTTATCAAAGAAAAGTTGTGCTAAGGCATGCCCACCATATACAGAATTTGGATAATTCAAATATAGCTGTTTATAGCACCCTGCTTGATATTGAGCCTGTGTTGAATCGCACTTTAGACTCCATATGTAATCCTTACCTTTAGGTTGAGAAATTTCATACAAATAGTCAATGTCATGCTTTTTGTAATTTGAAATACTCATATATGTATCAATTGCAGCTCTTATTTCCTTTTCTGATACATAATCCGAAAAGTTTTGCAAACCGTGCGTTGTAAGTGACTTTACTCGTGAATAATTCTTTAAAGCATAGGAGTTTTTAACATCTAACACCCAACTGTTACTCAAATCTGCATTCGCTAATAAATCTTTGGCATGCTCATAATCGCCAAACAAGTAGCAAGTATTTGCCATTAACAAATAATCGTCTTTCAATATCTCTTTATCTAACGCCAACCAATTTACAATAGCGTTCAAAGCATGTCTGCCTTGAGGTGCTTTTTCAAGATAATGTCTAAATGCCATTTCTATTTCATTTTTTACTGATAATGGAAACGTTTGTTCATTCCTATATTTATTTAAAAGCAAAATCCCTAAATAATATTCCGAAGCTATTGCATAATCAGAATTTGGTGCAGAATTTATAATTTGTTCAAAATATTTTTTTGCTTGTTTGGGATCTTCTTCTATTAATCTTTGAGCAGCCAAATATTTTGCACGCAAACTTAAATTATTTTTCTTGTATATATTAAATAAGAATTTATATTGTTTTAATTCTGAGGCTTTATCACCTAATTCTTTTGCACACTGCGATTGATGATAAATTGCATATGGCTTCAACTTGGACAAATATCCCACTTTAGAAAATAGATAATACGAATTTTGGAAATCTTTGTTTGAAAAATCTTTCAATGCATTACTATAAATTTGCATCATTTTATCTTCTGGCTGATATAAATTTGCAAATATCAAACCAGCTACAAAAAAACTCCCAACTATTACAGATCCGACTATAATTTTAAATTTATTGTCTATCATCACAATTAAATGTTAGCAGAAACCCAATAGCATTGCAAATAAACTATTTTTTCAACGTCATTTCAGCAAATACAGGTCTGCTTTGTGTGAAATTAATCGGCTTTTCATTTCTTACAACAGGTGTATCATCTTTCTTTTCAACGTGATATGACTTAATTGAACGTTTACCTGTTAATCTTCTCATAAAGTCATAATAGCCTTTAACAAAACCGGTTGCTTCATCTTGTTTTTTCTCAATATCTTCAAGTTCAGCCCTAGTATGTGGTGTTACAGGCATACCTACTGATTTTCTTGTCAAAATTTCACCAAGTGTTGTATTTGTTAATGTAATCCAACTCATGCCACCCAAAGATGCGTTGTATTGGCTTCTAAATGTTGAGTTAAACAAGTCAATCAATAATGTTTGATAGAATAATCTTGAACCTTCTTGAACAAAACGTTCTTTAAATTTAGTTTCTGCACCCTCAACATCGTTACCATTAGATTTCAACATTACCATGTTATAGTTATCTGTCATCAAGAACCACAAGGTTGCTGCTGTAGCTGCTGTTTTTGCTAAGTTTGAAAGCTCGGCATTTGAAACGTTTGACATTGTAGTCACATTGAACGCTTTTAAAATATTATCTTTTACATATGATTGAAATTCTTTTGGTGTGATGCCTTCTTTTGCAGCTTTTTTACCAATATTTTCGATTGTTTTCGCCAAAACTTCGACATCTTTTTTAGATATTTCTTTTGCAATTTCTTCTGCAGTTTTAGGCGCTGATTTTGCTTTTGGCAGAACCATTTTTACAGCCTTATCCACAAGTCTGAACGGTAATGTTACTGTATTATACGCAAATTTGAACGGGGCAATTACAAAATTTACCAAAGGTTTAATCTTTTTATCTTTTGCGCCCAAATGAATAACTCCATTTGAATCTTTTACACTTTCAGCTATCTTAGCGTATTTTACTGCCAAATCATCAAATCCATTTTCTTTTAATACGTCAATAATTTGGTTAAATTTGTTTTCTCCGATTGAATAGTCTGGCATTACCGTAAGTTTTTTGTATAATTTTTGGAACGGTTCTTGAACAATGTTGAACATTTTATTAACTGCAGGTAATTTTCTTAAACCTTTAATTGCATATCCTGCACCGATAACAACTGCCGAAGCCTTCATTATTGTATCAAATGTTAATAGAGGCTTTTGTTGCGGAGCTTTATCCACAGGTTTTGTTTCTGGATTTGCTTTGAACGACATATCAGGTTTGATATTCTTTTCTGGAGCGTCATTTTCTTCATTGATTCTTCTTGCTTCTTCTGGAGTCAAACGAGTTAAATGCTTTCCGTTTGCAATTCTTGAGAATGCTTCTGTTACAAGAACTGTTCCACCTGTCATTAACATAATGCCAAGTTTTGAATTATTAATGTATTTATTTAATGCGCCCAAAGTAACAAGAGTTAAGTAACCACTTGATAAAATTCTTGTAACTTCTTGACGGAATCTTGTTTTCTTTTCTTTTTCAGCTTTTTCACTGTCATCATCCATCATACGAGATAAGTTATAAGCATCAGTTGCCAAGAAAATTGCAGGTGGCAAACCTGAAACTAATCTGTTCAAAGCTCTTTCGTGTTTAGTATCATATGCACCATACTTCATTGTATCGAACATCTTAACAGATCTTTGGAACATTTCTGATGAAACTTGAGCTTCTGTCAAGTCACCTTTTGCTAATTTCCCTAGTAACTGGTCTTTTGTTTCCAACAAACCATGTAATGCGTTAACTTTTGCATCTAATTTTGAACGTTGTCTGATATTTTTAAACATTGGTTTTGCCAAAACATTATCAGACCAATTTTTCAATGGTTTAATTTTACCCAAAAGCTCAACTGCACCATTTAGCATATCTGCAGGTAATGTTGTGAACGGATATTTCAATCCATCCCAAATAAGTTGAGGAATTGTTTTCTTGTGTAAAGTCAACTCATCTCCATTTACCTGAACCATTTTTCTTGCAATTTTAGAATTTTTTAAATTGTCGATAAGTTCATCAGACATTCCTTTTAAAGATTTATCGTACTTACCAAGAAATTCATTTAATTCTGAAATTTTAAAAGTTCCAACTTTTTTATATCCAGGAGCCAATCTTGAAACAAGACCAATCGCTGCAACAACTCCCAACATTGCCATTGTAGGATTAATTGTTTTTTTCTTTTTCTTTGGTTGTTCTTCAGCACCCATAAAAGAAAGACCTTTAAAAGATAAATCATCTGAATTACGTTTTAAAGGTCTCTCTAAATATCTATTATTGAATTGTGTCATGGGATAGGAACTCAATGGGAGTGATTTTTTTGACACCGGTTCCTTTAGATGTCGTTTATGTTCACTATAAAATTGAGTTGCTTCTAATTTCATTTCCTTCCACCCATTGGTAATATTTTTGCTCTAATAAAATTCAAAATCAATATTTTTTGTTAATATATTAAAAATAATTTACAAAGCCCTTAGAAGCTCCACTACAAGCGACTTAAATCTTGATTTGGCTTTGTTTGTTGTTTCTATAACTTCATTATGTGACAATTGAATATCAGAAATTCCGCTTGCTGGATTTGAAATACAACTTATACCTAAGACCTTCATTCCACAGTAATTTGCAACAATTGCTTCAGGCACTGTTGACATTCCGATTGCATCAGCTCCAAAAGTACGAGCCATATGGATTTCAGCAGGTGTTTCATAACTTGGACCTGTACATGCCATATAAACACCTTTTTGAATATCTATACATAATTTGTCTGCACATTTTTCTGCAAGTTTTACCAAATCTTTTTTATAAACTTCACTCATATCAGGGAAACGTTCACCCAAAGTCGCATCATTTTGTCCAATTAAAGGATTTGTACCCATGAAATTTATATGATCTGTAATAATCATCAAATCTGCAGGCCTGAAACTTTCATTAACAGCACCTGCCGCATTAGTCAAAATTAAAGTTTCAACTCCCAACTTTTTCATAACTTTAACAGGATATGTTATATCAGACATTGAATGCCCTTCGTAAAAATGGTTTCGTCCTTGCATCATCACAACATTTTTGCCTTCTACTTCTGCAAAAACAAGACGTCCTTTATGACCAACTACATTTGATTTTATGAAATTAGGGATATCTGAATACGGAACGGCATAATCACAATGCTCATCAGCGAATTCACCTAAACCTGATCCTAAAACAATACCGATTTTTGGTTCAAAACCATTAGTTTTTTCTTTAATAAAGTTAATTGTATTTTCCATAAACATACCCCAAACACTAAAAAAGCACGGAGAAATCCCCGTGCAAATATACTTTTAATTAACCGACCAATCGGTTATCGTCAGCTTCAGAAGCCTTAACCATAATCGCATGTTCTACAGGATTTTCTTTTTTATATCCTGAATCAAAATTTTCATCAAAACCGAAATCTTCACGAGCTTTTTTTGCTTGATTTTCGTCAACCAATTTTTTAGCAAGCTCAGCAATTTCATATACCAATTGGTATCTGTTTTCTGTGTTTTCGTTTAAGTCCCATGCTACTTTAATTATTTGTTCCATAATAAAACCTCATTTCTTAGTTATAATATTATAATACAAAAAAAAATTTGGCAAGTAGGTAAAAATAACCATGTTCCATGTATAATATATAATATGAAGTTCAAAGACAATATACGATTATATGCATGGGTTGAATTTTTAATATGGTTCATTATTTTATCTTTGTGCATTTGGGGATATCGTTTTTATAAATATGAAAAATTTAAAGAACTTCCGAGTTATCAGATTTTCATGCCTGATGTTGACGGTATGATTATCGGTTCTCCTGTAAAATATATGGGAGTCCAAGTAGGATATATCAAAAACATAAAATTATTATCACGCAGCGCTTATGTCCGTTTTATAATCACAGAAGAAAATTTGGAGCTTCCTCAAGGCGTTATTGCAACGGTTGAATTTAACGGACTTGGCGGTTCTAAAAGTTTAGAATTATATCCGCCTGATAAAGATATAAAAACCGACAAACTTGTTGTGATAAAAAGTCCTAAACGTCTTCACGATTCTATGAATTTATTAAATGATATGTTCGACAAAATTGATTCTATTGGAGTTAAATTTAACCATTTTACAGAGGAAATGGGATTAATTAATAAAGAAAATCATTCGTTGGAAATAACGTCTGAAGATATAAGCAAAAACATAAAACAAGCAGATGATTTTGTTGATAATTTGATAAAAAATAGAGAAAAATTTCAAAACAAATTGAAAGGCTGGGAAAATGAATAAAGAAAAAATTAGAGTAATTGACAATCCTGTTGTGTTACTAAACCTTTGTACAATGAGAGATAAAAACACGGATAGTCAAGGAGTCAGAATTGCGACAAGAAAAATTACTAGATGCTTATTGTATGAAGCTGCAAAAAACTTACCTCTTGTTGAAAAAGGCGTTGCAACACCTTTGACGACATTTAAGGCTAAAACTGTTGATCCTGATATAAATTTAATCATTTCTCCAATTTTAAGAGCTGGATTGATTTTTACCGACGAGGCTATTGATATTTTGCCTCAAGCCTGTATTCGCCATATTGGTATGTATAGAGATGAAGAAACTCTAAAACCTATCTGGTATTACAATAAAGTCCCAATGGAAGCTCCAAATCCAGAAAAATTCTATATATATATTACAGACCCAATGCTTGCGACAGGAAACTCTTTAATCGAAGCTATTAAATTGTATGCAGATAAAGGTATTCCTATAGATAACATAAAAGTAATCTGTATAATTGCAGCTCCAGAAGGTGTTGAAAATATTCAAAAACACTATCCTGATATCGAAATTATTACTGCCGCATTAGATGATCACCTAAATGAAAAGGGTTATATCGTCCCAGGTATGGGTGATGCTGGCGACAGAATTTTCAATACGTAAAAAAATGTAAACTATTTAATGAAATTGTTAAAGAATAAGCCGACAATATCCGTTACTAATATCAAGTAGTGTAATAAGGAGATTTTGATATGGCAGAATTAAGTGTTACAAGTAGTACTTCTTCTACAACAGCGATCGGACAAACTGCACCTCCTAAAGCAAAAACTGGATATGTAATTCAAAAAGGTGATACCGCTTACAAACTTGCTAAAATGTTTAATACAACCGAAGCGGATATATACAAAAGAGCAGGCACAAAATCATTACAAACAGGCAGTACAATCAATCTTCCACAAGAAAAATTTACTACCAGTGCTTATGCAATGGCCAAAAAATATAATATGCCTGCCAAAGATTTTATGGCTTTAAATCCACAAATAACCGATTGGTCAAGAGTAAAAGCTGGAACTATAGTAAATGTTCCAGTAAACGCTTTTGAAAATAAAGAAAACTCAAACAGTTCATCAACTCCAACTCCAACTCCACCACCTAAGAAAGAAACCAACCCAACACCACAAAGTACTCCTTCTAACAACACCCCCACAAATAATAAAAAAATATATTTAAGTAATGGCAAAGTTTTCACAGTAAGCTCTTTACAAGAAGAAGCTAATAAAGTTGGGAAAGCCAACAATAGACCTGTCAGCAGACCAAAACCTATTGTTGATGCTAATGGGAAAATTGTTGCTGATGTAAAAATATACGAACCAAAATCAAGAAGCGGTCCTTTAAAAGGTAAAACAATTATTGTTAATGCTGGTCATGGTGGATATAATCCCAAAAATGGTAGCTTTGATCCAGGAACTTATGCAACTGACAAAAATGGAAAAGTTATTGAAGAATGGTATAAAAACACTAACTTTACAGACAACTTAATTGATGATTTAACTTCTAAAGGCGCAAAAGTAATATTTACGAGTGGATACGTCACAAACGTTCAACAAGCCAAATTAAAATATAAAAGTGCAAATATGTTTATATCGATACACTGTGATTCCGCAGGTAGTAACTCTCAAAAAAGTGGGCAAACCATCTATTATTCTGTGGACAGTTCCCAAAAACTAGCCAAAACTCTAGAACAATCACTAGAAACACATAGTTGGATCGGCGAAGAAAAATGTCAAACTGGTAAGAAAAATTTAGGCGTTTTAACAGTTGCATCTTCAATGCCTTCTGTTCTTATAGAAGTAGGCTTCCAATCTAACAAAAAGGACTTAGCTAATATTGATTCAAGCAAATATCAGAGTGATTTTGCAAACTTGGTAACTCAAGGTATAATAAATTACTATAATAAATAATAGAGGTTTTCTCATTGAAAATAAACGCAATAAATTTTAATCCCAGCAATGCCCAAACAAATTCAACGACAAATGGCACTAATGAATTTACTTTTTTTACACCCCAAAAAAGTGAAGAAGTCCCTGCTGAAATCAAACCAATGCAAAATATATCTGATGAAGAAATTGAACGTAAAAGATATATAATCGAAAATATCCCTAAAACATACACTGTTAAACCCGGAGATACAGCGAACTCAATTGCAAAAGCACACAATATTTCTGTTAATTATTTATTGTCTTATAACGGCTTAAAAGGCAATGAAATTTTAACACCCAACAAAACTGTTTTTAAAATCCCTTCAGCTAGAATGGCTAAAAATATATATTCCATTAATGATGTTGCAAAAGCAATGGGAGTTTCTCAAAATTTTATAAAGAATTTAAAAAAATTTGAAGATGGTCAAAAAACAAACGGAACTCTATACAGAGAAAACGAATTCCATAACACCCCATATATTGACAGTGAAGGCAACAAAACAATTGGTATCGGTCATGTCATGAAAAAAGGTGATAAATCTTATTTAACAAACAAACAAGTTTTGAAAACTTTCACAAATGATTTACTGACAATGGAAGAAAATTTATGGTCCATTATTGGGAAATCAAACTATGAAAAATTGCCACAACCAATAAAAGAAGCCCTACTCGATATGACTTTTAACAAAGGAACAGCTATTATTGAAAATAGCGAAGGTTTCATATGGTGTTTAAAAAATGGTAAATATGAAGCTGCAATAAATAAAATGACTGATATTCGTTCATATAAAGGTAATGAAATGAGTGGACTTGCAAAAAGAAGACTCTTTGACATTGCAACAGCTTGCAAAATATATAACGGGAATATTCCTAACAGCAACCTTGCTACTGCACAAAATCTTTATAAAAAAGGGATTGAGCTTTTAAGACAAGAATGTAAAGAAAATAATCTTAACTTTGAGAATCAACTTGTCGGTTACAATAATGAAATACAAAATCTTTGGGGCGACAAAATCAAACTTATAAACCAGTAAAACTAATTGTAATTTTTAACAATGTCTAGGAGTTGAGAAATCTTTTTCTTCAATTTTTCATTCTCAGCTCTTAGTTCATCAATTTCATTCTTGTACATTTCTTCTTTTGTACAAAATTCGCTTTCGCCTTTTGGAACTTCATTGTAATCAAGAATAAAACGTTTTTTAGATTCTTCTTTAAACGCCAACATTGCACTAACATCTTCTTGCGTAATAAATCCCATATCAACCAAAATTTCAGCAAATTTCTTTTCTGAATTTGAACTTTCACTAACCGCTTTTGCAAGTTGTTCATCTGTAATCAAACCTTTTTTGGCAAAATATTCACCAGTTCTAAATTTACCTGCAATAAATCCAGCCATAGCTTGAATTTCAATATTTTCAGGTTTTTCAATCAAACCAGAATCTACACACAATATGAAGTATTTTGCAACTTCTTCCATTGATAGGTACGTATTTAATGAGATTTCTAAAACACTTGCGCCATTTTCACAATATGAAAGAAAATTATATAAATTGGCATCTAAACCAACATTGCGTTTTTTAAGTTCTTCACTACCTTTGAAAGTCAAAATAGGAACATATAAAGAAAAAATCTCGTCAGAATTTTCTTCTAGAAATTTTTCACAAACCTGGGCCTTAATCCCTTCTGATAATTTAAGGCAGATTATCTGTTTCACCCATACAGGAAAATCTTCTATTCTATCCAAAAATATTGTGAAAATATTTCTTTTCATTATAATCCT
The DNA here is from genome assembly GCA_015152455.1 of Cyanobacteria bacterium SIG32. Classification (GTDB taxonomy): domain Bacteria; phylum Cyanobacteriota; class Vampirovibrionia; order Gastranaerophilales; family Gastranaerophilaceae; genus SIG32. Next base: position 4,450 of record SUTY01000044.1, on the reverse strand, counting down.
CGCACAAATATTCTATCATAGGATTTATTTTACTTCAATACGCTTGCCAAAAATTTTAAAAAATGGTAAGATAAGAAGTGATCAAGGTTTTAGTGACCAAGTGATCAAATAATATATTTTAAGGTTGGAAGATCCAATAGTATAGGAGAACATATTATGACAAAAAGGGAAGCTATGACTAGCTTTAAGACCTTAGGGGGGGGGTAGAAACGCTCTCCTAGCAAGGCTTTCGGCGATTTGTTCAAAATCTTACCGTCATCCTGAACAACAGTACCGTCATCCTGAACTTGTTTCAGGATCTCTAAATAAATTGATAAATAATATAAAATTTGAAAGGTTGTTAACAAGAATTAGATCTTGTACAACCTTGTTTTGTTATGTGAAAAACAAATTTCAAGGAAAAAGTCCTCCCTTTTTAGGGAGGATTTAGGTGGGTGTTTATTAATAATAAAAGCTCACCCACCCCCAGCCCCTCCCTAGCGAGGGAGGGGAGTTGAGAACAGTAATAAAAAAATAGTAGTACATATAAAAAAATGAAAGGAAAAAAGTTATGAAAAAAACTGTAAAGAACTTGATCACTTGGTCACCTAGTCACTTGATCACTTCCCCAAAATCCGCCTTTACTTTGGCAGAAGTTTTGATTACTTTGGCAATTATCGGTGTAGTTGCTGCAATGACAATTCCAACACTTGTTGCAAATTACCAAACCAAAGCGTGGAACACTTCTGCAACAGTTTTTGAAAGAAAACTAACAGAAGCCCTAAAAGTTATGAATACCCAACAAACCTTAGCTGGTCACAAAACTACAGAAAGTTTTGTTGAGGAATTAAGCAAACATTTTAAAATTACTAAAACTTGCGCTAATGATAAATTACAAGAATGTTTTTCTGAAGCAGTTTACTGGGGAAATGATAGAAAAGAAATAGACATGTCTAAAATAAAAACAGCAAAACACTTCGGACAAAAAGATTGGAATACCAATATTATCGGTGCACAATTTGCCAATGGTACAACGGCTTTAATAGCATACAATCCTACTGACTCATGCAATCAAGATCCTTATTCTAACCAAATTACTGGTGAGAATTGCTTAGCAATTCTTTATGACACTTCAGGAGCTAAATCACCAAACACACAAGCTAAAGATTTAAGAGCAAATCAGAACATAACCTCTTTGGGTTGTGCATTTGAAATTAATGGTTCATGCTTTGGGACTGCATTTATTGCAGAACCTCACACTTGGAATGCTTGTAACTATAATACAACATCAGACCCAGAAGATTTAGCTTTTATGCAAAAATACGGAATTAAAACATGTTTACGATATTCTGATTATTATGACAAAGATTATTGGGCTGGTGCAGTCAAGGCTTGTGGTGGAGTATCTAACATGCCAAGTACATCTGATCTGGCCCAATTAGTGAATCCTTTTTATGGAACTGAAGGATTCACAAGTGGAAGATTTGAATGTGAAAATGATATTGATTGTATCAAACCTGACGTAATAGAATCATACGGTATTCCATACAAAGGCTGCCTTATGATTTGGAGCAATTCTGAAAGCAATGCTGATTCTATCGGTATTAGAGGTTATTGTCGTGCATATTCTTATTCAGATAATAGATACGCACGTTACGGTTACGTTTATTCAGGCTTATATACAATCTGCAAATTGAACTAGTTTTAAAACTATCAAATACAAAAAGCTCCCTAAAGGGAGCTTTTTGTATTAATAATTTGTCTAATTATTTTTTCAACTTTAATCTATTGATTTATCTACATAGACATTGTAAAATAGAGTTAAAAGAATAAGGGGAGAAAAAGATGAATTTATTAAAAGACAAGAAATTTTCTATCGGTTTTATTATTTTAGTAGGTTTTATTACAACTATCAAACTTGGTATTATCTACTATAATGCAAACTTTAATCCATACGCATTGTCAAGTTTTTGCTCCGTAAACGATTTTATCGACTGTGACGGAATTGCAAAAACCACCGAATCACAATTTTTTGGTGTACCTTTAGCGTTTTGGGGAATGTTTTTATACGCATTTATGGGTTTGATGTTATTTGTTGACAAACTCAAAAACATCAAGTTTTTAAAATTCTTAGAAGTTTTCAAAAATCCTTTTTCATACATTGCAGCATTAGGTGTAATTTCATTTGGCATTTCAATGTTGTTATTATGTATCAGCTTATTTGAAATCAAAAAACTTTGTGTTTTATGTGCTTTCACCTATATATTAAATTTATTAATTGCAATTATCGCAGCACACGGTATCGGCTTCAAACAAATTTTCAAAGATAGCGTAAAGGATTTGATTGACGCATTAAAAATAAAACCTTATGCAATTGCGTTTGGTGTTGTAGTTTTAATTGCAGCAGCGTTTTTAACTTACACAAGCACATCTTACATTTTCACTCCACAAGTTAAAAGGGTAAAAGAATTCAAAGAATTCACTCAAGCTAAGAAAAACAAATATGCAGTATCTGGAAACCTTTTGGGAGTTGAAAACCCTGATGTTGTAGTACACGCATACACAGATTATGAATGTCCAATGTGCAGAGCATACGACATTATGCTTCACAAACTAGCAAAAGAATTCAAAAATATTCAAATCGTCCACCACAACATGCCACTTGATACAAGTTGTAATAAATATCTAAGAAAAGAATTTCACCAAGGTGCTTGCACAATGGCTAAATACGCAGTTGCTGCAGGCAAACAAGGTAAATTCTGGGATATGAATAATGTTTTATTTGAAAAACAACCTACATCTACAAAAGAAGTTTTGACATTAGCTGACAAATTAGAATTAAATATCCCAAAACTGGTAGAAGATGCAAATAGCTTAGAAGTATTAAAAGAAATTCAAGCTGATATTGATGAAGCATACGGCTATAAAATCAACGGAACTCCAAGCACAGTTATCAACGGTAAATTACATATGGGTATGAAACCATATTCAGATATGAAACAATGGATTATTGATGAAGGCGGAATCAAAAAATAAAATTTTACTGCACGCATGTTGCGCAATATGTTCAGGATATCCCATAACTTTGTTAAAAGATATGGGATATCAAGTTTTTGTATATTTTTATAACCCTAATATTTACCCACAAGAAGAATATCAAAAACGCATTCAAGCTCAACGCATATTATGCACGCATTTGGATTGCGAATTAATCGAGGGAGAATATCAACCTGAAGAATTTTATGCAATAGCAAAAGGTTTAGAAAACGAACCTGAAAAAGGGAAACGTTGCGACAAATGTTTTGAGCTTCGACTCTTAAAAACAGCACAACTTGCAAAAGACTTGGACATACAAGAATTTACAACTTCAATTGTAATTAGCCCTCACAAAAACTTTGTAAAACTCACAGAAATCGGTGAAAAAATAGCCTTCCAAAACGGCTTAACGTATAGAGCAATAGATTTCAAAAAGCAAGACGGTTTTTTAAAAACCAATAGATTATCAAAGGAATTAAATTTGTATAGACAAAACTATTGCGGATGCGAATTTAGTATAAAAAAAGAGGTGGTATAAATACCACCTCTTTTAATCTTTGCTTTAGCAACTATTTAGAAGCTCCCGCTTTTTCAATAATTTCTTTTTCTACGTTAGCAGGAACTTGTTCGTAGCATTTGAATTCCATAGAGAATGTACCACGACCTTGAGTATTTGATCTCAAGTCAGTTGCATAACCGAACATGTTAGCCAAAGGTACTGTAGATCTAACGATTACGTTACCTGTGTTACCTAAAGGTTCTTGACCTTCAACTCTACCACGTCTTCTTGAAATATCACCGATAATAGTACCTGTAAATTCATCAGGAATTTCGATTTCAACTTTCATCATAGGTTCAAGAATACATGGTCTAGCTTTACGGCAACCTTCTTTGATAGCCATAGAACCAGCGATTTTGAACGCCATTTCAGAAGAGTCAACTTCGTGGTAAGAACCATCATAAAGTTCAACTTTAACGTCGATCATTGGATAGCCTGCAAGGATACCACCTTCAAGAGCTTCTTCCATACCTTTTCTAGCAGGTTCAATGTATTCTTTAGGAATAGCACCACCAACGATTTTGTTTTCAAATACGAAACCTTCATTTTCGCCAGCTGGTGAAATTCTAATTTTAACGTGACCGTATTGACCTTTACCACCTGATTGACGAGCGAATTTAGAATCTTGATCAGCGTTACCCAAGATAGTTTCACGGTAAGCAACTTGAGGTTTACCTACGTTAGCGTCAACTTTGAATTCACGTAATAGACGGTCAACAATGATGTCTAAGTGAAGTTCACCCATACCGGAAATGATTGTTTGACCAGTTTCTGTATCAGATTTAACTCTGAAAGATGGATCTTCTTCAGCAAGTTTTTGAAGAGCGATACCCATTTTATCTTGGTCAGCTTTTGTTTTTGGTTCAATAGCAACAG
>SUTY01000043.1 GCA_015152455.1 Cyanobacteria bacterium SIG32 | reverse complement strand
CTCTCTAGCAAGGGAGGGGAGTAGAGAACAGTAATTTAAAAAACAGTAGTACATATAAAAAAATGAAAGGAAAAAAATTATGAAAAAAACTGTAAAGAACTTGATCACTTGGTCACCTAGTCACTTGGTCACTTCCCCAAAATCCGCCTTCACTTTGGCTGAGGTATTGATTACCTTAGCAATTATTGGCGTAGTTGCTGCAATGACTATTCCAACTCTTGTTGCTGAATACAACCAAAAATCTTGGGATACTGCATCAACTGTTTTCAACAGAAGACTTGGGGAAGCATTGGCTATGATGAATACCACTTCATCTCTTGCTGGGTATTCAACTACTGCGGATTTTGTTGAAGAATTAGGTAAACATATTAAAATTACAAAAACTTGTTCTAGTGACAAATTAACTGATTGTTTTACAAGTACAATTACAACAACTGGTGATCCTGTTGAAACAAGTAAGTTAAAAGCATCAAAAAATCTTTATTCAACTGAAGATTATGGTACTGAAACTATCGGTGTTCAATTCGCTGACGGAGTATCAGCTTTAATTGCTTATAATCCAAAAGCTACTCAAGATCCATTATCTAACCAAGTTGTTAGATTAACTGGTTCTAAAGATAGTGTTGGATTATCTACTGATGCTATTTCTATTTTGTATGACGTTTCAGGATTTGCAAAACCTAATGAATATTCAAATACAAAAGATTTACGTGGTATAAATATTTTGATTAATACCAGTGAAAAAATCCAGTTGATATTAGGTGCATTTACTGCATCTGAAGCAAAAACAGAATGTGAAAATATTAGTAAAACAATACCAGAATTAGGTTCCTATGATTATACTAACAAATCTTGCAATACAGATGCTGCCGAAAATACACTTTGTTATATCTATAATAATAAAGAAACTTTCAATATTACATCAGGTATAATATTTTCGAACACTGAAGGTGAAAGAAGTAAAGATAAGTGGGGAATTGATTTCAGCACAGGTACTATTACCAACCTAGCTTCATCACAAACCGCTAATGCGTTATGCATTGATAATTAGTAATGTAGGGTGCGTTTATACGCACCAATTAAAAGAACAGGAGGGCATTCACCCTCCTGTTTTGTTTAAAATATGTTTAATCCACGTTAGCGGATAAGCAATTTTTTTCGTAGTGTAAGTGTTCAAGCATTGAGTTTACACGAGTCATCATATCGCTAAACATTGGAATTGAAAGACTTTGTTTACCGTCTGATAATGCGTTTTCAGGATCGTGATGAACTTCTACCATTACACCGTCCGCACCAACAATTAAGCCAGCTTTTGTCATTGGTTCTATCAAATATTTTTGACCTGTGCCGTGGCTTGGATCTACAATTATTGGTAAGTGTGAATATTTTTTTATAACTGGAACTGATGCAATATCCATTACGTTTCTTGTAAATGTACTGTCAAAACTTCTAATACCACGTTCACAAAGAATTACATTTTCGTTCCCCTGATACATAATGTGTTCAGCTGCAAGCAAAAATTCTCTGATTGTACTTGATAAACCACGTTTCAAAATAACAGGTTTGTTGCATTGTCCGACGGCTTTCAACAATTTAAAATTTTGCATATTTCTTGCACCGATTTGAACAACATCAACATATTTGCATACAAGTTCCAAATCCGCTGAATCCATAACTTCTGTAACTGTCAAAAGACCTGTTTCTTCACTTGCACGTTTTAAATTTTTCAAAGCATCTTCTTCATAACCCTGAAAATCATATGGTGATGTTCTTGGTTTGAAAGCGCCACCTCGCAAAAATTCGCAGCCCATTTCTTTTGCTGCAATGGCAACTTGTCTTAATCCGTCGTATTCTTTATCAACGGAGCATGGACCAACCATCATTACAGGTTTGTTCTGACCTCCGATTTTAACACCGTTTGAAAATTCTATAACTGTATCTTCTACTTTTCTGTCACGAGATGCCAAACGATAAGGTTCACGAATAATTTTAATCTCTTTTACACCTTCAAGTGCGTTAATTCTGCCTGGTGTAATAGATGTTTTATCGCCAAATGCATCAATAACCGTATGGATTTCACCTTGGTTTACAATTACTCTAAACTCGTGTTCGGTTAATAAGTCAACAACTCTCTTTATATTTTCCTTGGAAGCCGATGGCTCCATAATTATAATCATAGAATTTTCTCCTTTATAATTTTATTATACACAAAAAAACAGAGGTTCAAAAGAACCTCTGTTTAGATTTTTTAATCCCTAACTCAAAATTTATTGAGTTATTTTTTAGCTTCAACTACTGCTTGAGCTGCAGCAAGTTTAGCTTGTGGGATTCTGAATGGAGAACAAGATACATAGTTCAAACCAATTCTGTGGCAGAATTTAACTGAATCTGGATCGCCACCGTGTTCACCACAAACACCGCCAACTAAAGCTGGATTTACTTTCTTACCTTTTTCCATTGACATTTCAACTAATTGACCAACGCCTTTTACGTCTAATGTTTCAAATGGGTTTGAAGCTAAGATTTTTTGTTCAACGTATCTGTTTAAGAATTTGCCTTCAGCATCATCACGAGAATAACCAAATGTCATTTGAGTTAAGTCGTTTGTACCAAATGAGAAGAATTCTGCGTGTTCAGCAATTTCATCAGCTGTTAATGCTGCACGAGGAATTTCAATCATAGTACCGAATTTGTAAGCAACTTCAACACCTTTTTCAGCCATAACGTCTTTAGCTACACGAACTAAAATTTCTTTAGCAACTTTAAGCTCGTTAACGTGACCGATAAGAGGAATCATAATCCATGGTTGAACTGCATAACCTTCTTTTTTCAAATCGCAGCAAGCCTCAAAGATTGCTCTAACTTGCATTTCATTGATTTCTGGGTAAGTTAAACCAAGACGGCAACCTCTTAGCCCCATCATAGGGTTAGATTCTGATAAACCTTCAACAATGTGAAGCATTTCTTCTTTTTCTTTCGCATCTTTACCTGTAGCTTTAAGCGCTGCAACTTCAGCAATTAAATCTTCTTTGTTAGGTAAGAATTCGTGTAGAGGTGGGTCTAAAAGACGAACTGTTAGAGGTTTGTCACCCAATTCTTTGAACATTGCATAGAAGTCAGCATATTGCATAGGAAGAAGTTTAGCTAAAGCCTCTTTTCTAGCTTCCGGTGTACCTGCAATAATCATTTTTTGTACCCAAGGAAGTCTTTCAGGATCCATGAACATGTGTTCTGTACGGCAAAGACCAACACCTTCAGCACCAAATTTTAATGAGTTGATGATATCTTTTGGAGTATCAGCGTTAGATTCAACTTTCATTGTTCTAATTTCGTCAACCCAAGAGAAGAATTTATTCCAGTTTTCATCAATTTGAGCTTCTACTAATTTAACTGCGCCAGCCATTACAAGACCTTTACCACCGTCAAGAGAGATGATGTCGTCTTTTCTGTAAACTGTTCCGTCAGCAGCAGTTAAAGTTTCATTGTCTAAGTCGATTTTAATATCTTCACAACCAGATACACAAGGTTTACCCATACCTTTAGCAACTACTGCTGCGTGAGAAGTAGCACCACCACGTAGAGTTAATACACCTTGAGCAACTGCCATACCGTGAATATCATCTGGACAAGTTTCGATACGAACCAAGATAACTTTTTCACCAGCTTCGCCTCTTTGAGCAGCTTCTTCTGTATCAAATACGATTTTACCAACAGCTGCACCTGGAGATGCGTTTACACCTGATGAAATTTTCTTAGCTTCAGCCATAGCTTTAGCATCGAAACAAGGAAGCAATATTTGGTTAACTGAATATGGGTCAACCAATTGGATTGCTCTTTCTTTTGTAATAATACCTTCTTCACACATTTCAACAGCAATTCTTACAGCTGCAGCTGCAGTTCTTTTACCGTTACGTGTTTGAAGGATATATAATTTACCTTTTTCGATTGTAAATTCCATATCTTGAACGTCTTTGTAGCCAAGTTCAAGTTTTTTAGCGATATCAACATATTGTCTGTACAAGTCAGGCATTTCTGTTTCTAATTCAGCAATAGGTTTTGGAGTTCTGATACCAGCAACAACGTCTTCACCTTGAGCGTTTGTCAAGTATTCACCATAGAATTTGTTTTCACCTGTAGCAGGGTTACGAGTGAATGAAACACCTGTTGCACAGTCATCACCCATGTTACCGAATACCATTGATTGAACGTTAACCGCAGTACCGAAGTTGTGGTCGATTTTGTTCATGTTTCTGTAAGCAACGGCACGTGGAATGTTCCAAGATCTGAATACTGCTTCAATAGCTTCTTGAAGTTGTACATATGGATCTTGTGGGAATTCTTTACCTGTAACTTCTTTGATAACGTTTTTATAAACAGGAATAAGAGATTTCAAACCTTCTGCTGAAATTTCTGTATCTTGTTTTACGCCTTCACGTTCTTTAACTTTTTCAAGCTCTGATTCAAAATATTTTTGTCTGTCCATTTCCCAAGCTACTGAACCGAACATAGTTAAGAAACGTCTGTAAGAGTCGTAGCAGAATCTTGGGTTGTTAGTTAATTTGATCATTGCTTCAACAGTTTGATCGTTCAAACCAAGGTTCAAAATTGTTTCCATCATACCAGGCATAGAAACTCTAGCACCTGAACGAACAGAAACCAAAAGAGGGTTTACTGGATCGCCAAATTTTTGACCTTTTTGAGCTTCAACTTCTTTCAAAGCAGCTTTAACTTCATCCATCAAACCTTCAGGCATTTTATTGCCAGCATTGATATAATCCATACAAGTTTCAGTTGTAATGGTTAATCCTGGAGGAACTGGTAAACCTAAATTAGTCATTTCAGCAAGGTTAGCACCTTTTCCGCCTAGAAGATTACGCATAGAAGCGTCGCCCTCTCTGAAAAGCCATACACGTTTTTCTGTCATAGTGTTTTCTCCTATCTAAAATCTAAAATTTAAACAATAGAAATTGTACCATGAACATGAATTTCAGACGAGTTTCAATCTAATATGCTTTATAACTGTTAACATAAAATGAAAGTTAAAAAAATAATCGTTCTATTCGTTAAAATTTAACAGGTTTTTAATGTCAGTTCCAATGGATTTTGATAACTCCAACACTTTTGCTAAGGACATATTTTGCTTGCCACTTTCAATGTTAGAAACAAAATTTTGTGAAACCCCCATTATTTCGGCCAATTGTTCTTGGGTTAAGTCTTTTCTTATTCTTTCAATTTTGACATTTTTGCCAAATTGTTTTAATAGCATTTCTTTGTTCATAATTTATAAGTATATAAATATTGACTTATAAATGGAATTATGCTATAAGTTATATTGTATAATTTATAAGTTATAATTATACGCCTAAAAATTTTTATTTTAATCGTTTTTGCCTGACACCGTCAGGTATTTTTTTGAGAAATAATAATTTAGCTTTATAAAATCTTGTATCTACTTACTTTTCTTTGATAATTAATTCAAGAGAACAGCCAATAATATCAGCAATGATTTTCATTTCTCGATAAGTTATTTTTTCATTGCGAAGTTTATTAGATAAATTCGCAAGAGAATATGGTTTATTAAGTCTGTTTTCTAATTCTTGCGCTACAAATTTCAAGGTCAAACCTTTTTTATAGATTATTTCTTTTACCTCTGTAATTATTCTCATATTTATATCATTGCACATTATAATTAAATTTTTTGGTTTAAATTAAATACTATTGACAATATTAAATATATATGTTTAAAATAAATATATATGTTTAATTAGATAAAACTAAAAAGGAGTATGGTTATGTTAGAGAAAAGAAAAATTGCATTCACATTGGCAGAAGTTTTAATAACTTTGGCAATAATAGGTGTAGTGGCAGCAATGACAATTCCAACACTTGTAGCAAACTATCAAGAAAAATCTTGGAATACAGCAGCGAGCGTGTTTAATAGAAATTTGGGTGAATCATTGAGAATGATGAATGTTTTAAATGAACTTAAAGGTCTTGAAAGTTCAGAACAATTTGTTTCTAATCTTTCAAAATATATGAAGGTAACTGCAACTTGTGACAATACTAAATTAACAAATTGTTTTAATAATGAAGTAGTGTGGAATAATGAAACTGTGGCAGTTAGTGATATCAAGACTGCGAAAAATCTTGGTAAAGATGACTGGGGAACAAATGTTGTAGGTTTGCAACTAGCAAATGGAACGTCAGCTTTAGTTGCATATAATCCAGATTGTGATGGCAATGTAAGACATATAACAAGTGATAATAATGTTGGATTAACAACTGAATGCGTTGCAGTAGTATTTGACACATCAGGAAGTAAAACACCTAATATGTTTGGTAAGGATTTAAGAAGTGTTAATGTTTCTAGTATTGGTAAATCACCTGACATTACTTGGGATTATATTGTTGCGACTTGTAATCCTGAAACCGGTACATACGGTTTAGTTCAGAACAGTTGCATAGAAAACCTTATTAATTCTGTGGATAACCAAGAACAATGTGAACAAATAGCTTCTGAAGCTCCATGTTTGTATCTACATACTACAAGTAACAAATGTGCTACTATTTGGTGGAAAGCGATTTATTACCCTGATGGATGCGGATATGGTGATTTTGAAAAATAGAATTTTTGCCAAAACTTGTTTTAAAGAGCTCTTAGTAAAATGCTAAGAGCTCTTTTTTTATTCTTTACAGCTTTTAGCTTTATCCCAACCAAGTTTTTCTCGACAATGTAGATAATCCATGTTTTTATTTTGGATTATCCAAGCTGCACAACCTCTACCTGCAAGTTTATGAGTCCTAGTGGGATCACAATAATCAAATGAATTACCAACAACTTTACCTTCAGGAATTACCCCTTTAGAATTTGCAACAAAATAGAATCTGTTTTTACCAAGCGTTGAATTTTTACCAGGTAATATTACATTAAAGTCAATTTCCTCATTATCATGAAAATATCCTAATCCTAGATAAGTTCCATTATTTAAAAAGAATCTGGCTTCCGCTGGAGAATCATCCCCATCTTCGGGAATAACAACATCAGCAAGTTTCTCGCCTGATAATGTATAACTAATTTTGTCATAGCATATTTTATTTATTTCACAAGTTTTAGAAACTCTTAAATATTTTTTCAACCTCTCAGCAATTAATTTTTGAGCGCTCCAATCAAATATTCGTTCTCCTGTATCTGGATCAATACCTTGATCTGTATCAATTAACCCCCAAGTGTTTAATGGTCCATATTCTGCAAGCATCATTTGGTAAGCGTTTGACAAAGTGGAATAAACTCTAAAAACTTGACTGATAGTTTGTTTTTCTTCGTATTTTGCAACAAGTGTAGGAATTGTCATAGAAGCCACCACACCAATTATTGCCAAAGTTATTAACACTTCTGCCAAAGTAAAAGCGGATTTTCGTGAAGTGATCAAGTGATTAGGTGACCAAGTGATCAAGTTTTTTACTGCGGTTTTTGTCATAATTTTTACCTTCCTTTCATTTTCTTACATCTTTATGACTTCTTTTGTTTTGTAAGAGATCCTGAAACGAGTTCAGGATGACGTTTTCTGTTTTTAACTGTTCTCTACTCCCCTCCCTCGCTAGGGAGGGGCTGGGGGTGGGTGAGCTTTTATTTTTTTCGTTATTCCGGATTTTGCCAAACCGTCATTCCAAGGTTTATCATATCGTCACCCTGAACTTGTTTCAGGGGCTATTTTAAAAATCATAATAACCACCCACCTAAATCCTCCCTAGCAAGGGAGGACTTTTCCCTTGGAATTTGTTTTTTGCACAACAAAACAAGGTTGTACAAGATTTAATTCTTGTTAACAACCTTTCAAATTTTATATTATTTATGAATTTATTTAGAGATCCTGTGGAAAACCAGGCATTTTGCACAACTCGTAAACTCGTTGGCAAAAGTAGCCAAATAAATTCAGGATGACGGTACGGTTGTTGTTCAGGATGACGTGTTTGTTTAATAAGTTCAGGACGACGGTACGATTTTGCACAAATCGCTAAAACCCTTGCTACGAGAGCGTTTCTACCCCCCCCCTAAAGGCTTAAAGCTATATGTGGTTTGCTTTTTCATACTCTCTCCTTATTTGGTACGTCGTTAAGTCTTTAAGACTATAGGACGTTAAGTTCGTTACATAATTAATTATTGAACTTATAGACTTATCGCCTTAACGTCTTATTGACTTTCTTATATTACCATTTTTTTCAGTTCTTGGCAATACAGTTACAAAAAAATTATTTCCTAAAATAATCGCAGATTAAAGTTTTTTTGCGGGGTAAAAGATTTTTGAAACCTTCTACAATATTATTTTTTTGTGAATCTTCAAGTTCTTTTTTCAGGATTGCTTTTTCTAAAACGACTTTGTTATACAAATCAGCACAAACTGCGCTTTTATCGACATGTGCTTTTAATTTTGCCAGTTGTAATTCTTTCTCTTTTATTGATAATAAAATTTCTTTTTTCACGATTAACCTCTTTGACATGAAAAGAATAATATTATTTGACAAAATATAAATCGGCTTTTTAGGTGATTTTAGCAATTTATTGGCAATAAATCATACTTATAGCCCATTTCCATGGCCGTTTTATTCATAGGCAAAAGATTTTTTCTGTGTGGTGGAAGTACGTTGTCTAGGGCTTTTTCAAGGATATCGACTGAAAAAAGTTTACTTGCTCGTGATAACAAACCTAATGCTAACATATTAGCCATTTTTACATTTCCTAAATCTTCAGCCATTTGAGCAATTGGTGCAAAAATATATTCAATATCAGATCGGTTTCTTTTTTCTTCTGCAAGGGTTGTATTAACGATTAGATATCCACCTTTTTTAACTTTATTTTCAAATTTATCAAAAGATGCCTGATTTAGTACAACGATAAAATCAGCTTCAGCTTTGTTTACAGAACTAACTTCATCATCACTCATGACGATTTCGCAATTTACTGTTCCGCCACGCATTTCAGCACCGTAACAAGGATACCAAGTTACATTTTTATCCATCAACATAAATGCGTTTGCCAAAACTTCACCTGCTAATAGGACACCTTGTCCACCAAATCCAGCTATTAAAAAATTCTTTTCCATAATTTTACCTTATATTGTTAAATCTTTATAAATTCCTGGTACGAATACCGGCATCATTTCGTTTCTTACCCTATCGTGCGCTTTTTCAGGTAACATTCTCCAGTTTGTAGGGCAAGATGAAAGAATTTCTACAAATCCAAAACCTTTACCTTCTAATTGAACCTGAAAAGCCTTTTTGATTGCTTGTTTTGCTTTTCTGATATTCGCAACAGAATCAAGAGATACTCTTGCTGAAAAAGCTACACCATCACATAGTGCAAAATGTTCCGCAAGTTTAATCGGATAACCGTAGTAATCGAGATTTCTGCCATGTGGTGATGTTGTTGTGACTTGATTTACAAGAGTGGTTGGTCCGCATTGACCGCCAGTCATTCCATAAGTTGTATTGTTAATGCAAATTGCGGTGATTTTTTCACCACGAAGTGCTGCGTGTAAACTCTCCCCAATACCAATAGAAGCAAAATCACCATCACCTGAATATGTAAAAACTGTTTTATCAGGGTTAGCTCTTTTTACACCTGTTGCTACTGCTAAAGCTCGACCGTGTGGTGATTCAATAGCATCTATATTTAAAAAATCATATAGAGTTACAGAACAACCAATAGCAGTTGCTGCAATAGTATTTTCTCTAAAACCAAGTTCGTCCATAACTTCACCAACAAGTCTTATTGCAACACCATGGTCACAACCTGGACAAAAAGTGTATTTGAAATCTTTATTGAAAGAATCTGGTATTTTAAAAACTTGTGTTGCCATTATTTTACCTCTCTTTCAATTGCTTCTGCTAATTCTTCAACACTTGGCCAAGATCCGACAGGTTTTCCATAAAATTCAACAGGAATTTTGCCATTGACCGCAAGTCTAACATCTCTTACCATTTGCCCCATATTAACTTCAATAGCTAAGAATTTTTTAGTTTTGTTTGCTAATTCCTGAACTCGTTTGTTAGGGAATGGGAATAATGTTATTGGTCTAAAGAAACCTATTTTTAGCCCTTTTGCTCTTAATTGTTTGATTGCCGCTTTAACATTTCTTGAAAGACTGCCAAAACTTGTTACGATTAAGTCAGCGTCTTCTGTCCAAAATTCCTCAAACATAACTTCATTTTCTTCCATTTGTTTGTACTTATCGAACAAATGTCTGATATGATCACATTGAGGGGCTTCAACTGGTGAATAAGAGCGGATAATTCTTTGTTTTCTGCCTTTAGCGCCTGATAGTGCCCAAGAAGAATGGTCAAAATCTTTATAAGGATATTCCCCAAATTCAACAGGTTCCATCATTTGTCCTAATAATCCATCAGCCAAAAGCATTGCAGGATTTCTGTATTTGTGAGCTAAATGGAAAGTTTTATAAGTTAAATCAACTGCTTCCTGAACTGTTGAAGGTGATAATACGATAACTTTGTAATCGCCATCACCGCCACCGATAGTTGCCTGGTTGTAGTCACCTTGTGATGGGAAAATATTACCTAATCCTGGCCCTCCACGCATAACGCTGATTACGACAACTGGTAATTCGTCACTTGTTGCATATGACAAACCCTCTTGCATTAGTGCAATTGCGCAAGATGAAGATGATGTCATTGCTTTTTTACCAGTAGCGCAAGCTCCGATACACATATTTATAGCAGCAAGTTCACTTTCTGCAGAAACATACCCTCTATTGAGTTCCTGCATTTTGCCACTCATAAACTCACCTATTTCACTTTGTGGAGTAATCGGATAACCAAAATAACAATCGCAACCTGCTATAACTGCGGCATTAGCGATTGCATAATTACCTTTGGTTAAAACTTTTTTGTTATTTAAAACTTCTACCATCAATTATCCTCTATAAACTTCTTTGATTGCCATATCAGGGCATCTTGTTGCGCACATAGCACAACCTAAACATTCACCATTTGGATCACAAAACTCAACTATTCTATCTCCAAGTTTGTTTGTTTTGTCACTTTTTTGGATAAGTTTTTTAGGACATTCATTTATACATAAATAACAAGCCTTACATCTTTCATCATCTATTACAATGTAACTCATTTTTCCCTCTTTGCTTTGTGTCATGAAATATTGTAACATTAATTTTTTTAAAATTGGTGATAATCTTTACAATTGTAATAAAGTATCTTAATATATTATACATTTGCCAATAATTCTGCTAATATTATAGTGTAGGGATATTATAAGGAAATAATAATGGCACAAACAGTAGAAGAACTTGCTGAATTACTGGATAGTATTAAACTTGAGGCATCTCGTAACGCTGAGAGTTTTGACAAGATTTTGAATAATATAAATAATAAACTTGAATTTATGTCTAACGATACAGAACATGAAGATCTTATTAAAGTTTATTTAACTGAACTTAAAAAAGCATTAGAAGAAAGACATGCTCTTGTTGTTGAGGAATTTAATAAAATAGAAAATTCTTTTAATACCCTTACATCTGAACAAGCAAATCTTGTAAAAACATCTGAAATGAAAGAAATGTTTGACATATTTACAACAAATATGCAAAGCGTTGCTCAAGAATTATTCAATCAAAGAGATTTGTTGTCAAAGTATGAAGCAAATCTTGCTCAATATACTTCAGATAAAACAGATAAAAATGATATTCTTGAATCAATTTCATCTATTAGAAATGATGTTAATGCCATAAATCAAAGTTTTGGAGCTTCTATTGCTGAAATTAATTCTAATGTCCAATCAATTTTTAAGAATTTAATAGTGATGGATCCTTCTGCTCAGAATGATATTGTAAAACGTGAATTGGAAAATATTTATCTTTCAACAAATTCAATACTTAATGCTTTGCATACTGTAGAACAGAAAAGTGATGATATAATACATCATTTTGATAATTTGATTACAAAAGAAGATTTTGAACAAACTAAAACAAAGTTAGGCGAGTTTTCAGCAGTATTAGACGCTTTAAAATCAGGTATAATATCTTCAAATGAAGATGTTGTTAGAGAAATTCGTGAACAACTTGATAAATTAAATTCTGTTTTATCAAGTGTAGTTACGGAAAATGACTTTGCTGGATTTAGACATGATTTGGCTGACTTTATTCAAAAAATTATTGATAATTCTGCAAGTCTAAATAGTAATTTAGATATGAACAAAGAGGTTTTGCAAAATCTTATTGCTGATATCGAAAAACTTGATATTCACAAAGATCTTGACCTGCTTAGTGCGGTTTTGAACGAATTGAAATCTAATGCAGAAATCAATTCTGACAAAATCGTTAATGAAATCAGCATGTTATCTTCAAAAGTCGATTCAATTTCTGTTGAAGAATTAAACCAAAAATTCGATAAATTTGAAGAACAATTCCAAGATAATATGACCATCAACAATACATCTATTAATGCGCTAAAAGAAACGTCTTCTGCTAACGTGGAAAGAATTGTAAATGAAATTAATAATGTATCTGAACAAATTAATAATATCCCAACACAATCAATTGATGAAAAATTGAACAACATTGTCGAAAAGGTAACTGGTACAAGCCAGGATTTAAAAGTTTTGCAAGACAATGTTACTGAAAAATTATCTGAGGATGATTCGGAAAAGTTCCAAGTTATAAATAATAGTATAGAATTTTTGAAGGAAACAATCACATCTTCTCAAGCAGCAAATGAGTCTAATTTGACTGAAAAACTTTTAGCTTTGCGTGACATGATTACTTCTGGAATGACTTCTCATGATGATAATTTTGCTATATTAAAGAAAAAACTTGATGAATATGTAGAAAGTTTTGACAAAATTTCCAATGAAACAGAATTAAAAATCAATAATTCTTTGTCAGAAATTGTTGATTTAAAACTTGAAGTTGAGCGTATTGCAAAAGAATTGACTGATTGGAATTCAAGCCAAGAAAACAGAGATTCTAAAGTCGTAGGAATGATTTCATCAGAACTTGATGAAATTGGGGTTTCAATTGCAACATTGCAAGATTCTGTTCAGACTGGCGTGCATCAAGAATTGACCAGAAATACTGAAGCAGTTGAATTACAGATTAATAAACTTATTGATACTATCGAAAATTTCAAAGAAGAACTGGCTCAAAATGATGAACCGACATATGATTTTGATGCTTTGTTCAAAGAAGTAAAAGATAAGATAACTGCAGTTAAACAAGAAGTAAATCTTGTTAACACAGATATTATTGATACTATTACAACTAAATCAGATGCACTTATGATGGAGCTTTCATCACTAAAAACTACTTTGGATTTATTTGAAGATGTAGATAAAAATATTGGTGCAAAATTTGAAGAATTTAATTCAACACAAAATAAAGAATTTCAAAATATAATAAGTGCAATTGGTGAGATTAAAACAATTATCGATTCAAAAGGTGAAATTTCATTTGATGTAGTTACTGACAAAATAACTCAATCAGCAGAAGATATTAAAACCTCGTTAAGTGAAAAAATAACATCAGGTAATGATGAATTAAAATCTATGCTGACTGTTGCAATGAATAATGATGAAATAACCTGGGCTATAGATGGTTTAAAATCAGATCTTACAGATAAAGTTACAAAAATTTTCAACGAACGAAATCATTATGGAGAAATTTTGGCAGGAACCAAAGTATTAGCTGGTGGAAATGCCAAAATATCTAAACTTTTGGATACGTTAAATCAAAAAGTTGACGTACTTGCAATGGCAGATGATGGTGACGTTAATTTTGAGATTTTGGACGAAATTGAAGAAGTCAAAAATATGATTTCAACACAAAAGACTTTATTAGAGAAAACCGCAACCTCTGATAAAACTGATGTTATTGAAAATCGACTACAAGAACTTATTGACAAAATAAATTTAATAGACACATCAAAAGATATTAAAGAAGTTCGAGAATCTGTATTGACAACAATTTTAGGTGTGTTTGAACAAATTTCATTTATTGAAGAATCTGAAGATATCAAAGATTTTGTAGAAGAAAAAACAGATGAAATTAACCAAAGCCTAATTGAAGTTAAACAACAATTAAAACAAATTGCGAATAATGATGATGGATATTCTTATACTCTTCAAGATGTGGAATCTGATATCGCAAAATTAAGAATTGTCTTGAGTGATCTTTCAACTTCAACATCTAAAGAAAAAATTTCTGATATTTCCGATAATATTCATAGAATTGTATCTTCTGTTGAAGATTTACAAACATCTTTGACGCAAGAACAAGTTTCTTATTTAAAAGATAATTTTGAAAAACTTAGCGAAGATGTTTTAAGCATAAGTTCAAGAACAAACAAATTACTTTTAACTTCTGATGAATCATACATTGCATTGAATAACGGTTTAAATGATTTTAGCAATGTTATTTATAAACTTGAAGAAAGAATTAATTACCTAGATAACAAAGAAATTACAGAAAGAATAGAACAAAAACTTGATAATACATTGAGCGTTGTAACAGAATCGGCAAACTCAGATAAAGTTATGCGTCAGGCATTAATTTATATGGGTGAGTGGATTGATACAACAAGTGAAAATATTGAAAGTTTATGTGAACAATCTAGTAAAATTGATGGTCTTGAAGAAGTGCTAGGTGACCTTCAAGATAAATTATTAGAACAATCTCAAATAATTAATTTAATGTCTGATAGATTTGATGAGCAACAAGAAAGAATGGATAGAATTGAAATGAAACTTGAAAAAATTCTTTCTGCAATTGAAGATATTGATGATACTAAATTAACTAGAAAAGTAGATAAATTAGATAGACAACTTTCAAAATTGAGTAATAATATAGAAAAACTAACTTCTTATGTTGATGAATAAAGCGATAACTGAATTAGAAAAAGCATTGACACCTCAAAACGTTTTACACGAAATTGAAGAAAGATATGCTTATTCACAAGACGCATCAGACACGCCTGAAATCCACAGTTTGCCTGATGTAGTGGTATTTGCTGAAACGATTGAGCAAGTGCAAGAAATTGTGAGAATTGCAAACAAATATCATACACCGATTATTTGCCGAGGAGCAGGAACAAATACGGTTGGTGCTTGTATTGCAGAACACGGCGGAATAGTTTTAAATTTCTCTAAAATGAATAAAATTTTAGAAATAAATAGAGAAAATATGACCGCTCGTGTACAACCAGGTGTTATAGTTGGTGAGCTTCAAAACCAGGTTGAAAGAATGGGGTTGTATTATCCACCAGATCCATCAAATCTTGCAGTATCAACGATAGGTGGAAGTATAGCGCAAAATTCGGCAGGAGCAAGAACTTTTAAATATGGTGCAACAAAAGATTATGTTTTGGATATGCTTGTTGTAACTGCGTCTGGTGAACTTTTAAGAACAGGCTCAAATACAATTAAGAACGCTACTGGATACAATTTAGGTAGTTTGTTTATCGGTTCTGAGGGGACTTTGGGTATAGTGGTAGAAGCAACCTTAAAATTAATCCCAAAACCTCAATGCTCAAAAGTTATTATGGCATATTTTGATAATTTAGAAGATGCAACAAGTGCAGTCACTTCTGTAATAGAGCAACAAATTGCTCCTGCGACATTGGATTTTATGGATAAAAATGCAATCCAAACAGTTGAAAAATTTAATCCTATTGGTTTGTTAACTAATAAAGAGGCTGCTTTGATTATAGAAATTGATGGTTTTAAATCGTCAATTGAAGAACAAAAAGATATTATTATAAATACACTTAAACGTTGTAATTCTTCTGCAATACAATTTTCGGCTACAGAAAGAGAAGCTGAGCAAATTTGGCAAGCAAGACGTTCTTCAATGGGTGCTTGTGCAAAATTAAAACCTAATGTTACAACTGATGATGTAATTGTACCAAGAGAAAATTTGCCAAAACTTGTTAAAGGAATTCAGGAAATTTGCGATAACAGGAATTTAACTGTTTGTATGGTTGGACACGTTGGTGATGGAAGTGTTCATCCACAAATCCCACTTGATTTTAATAACAAAAAAGAATATGAAAATTACAAACTTGCAAAAGCAGAAATTTATGAATTAACTATTCGCTTAGGCGGTACAATTTCAGGAGAACACGGTATCGGCAGAGAAAAACGTGAACATATTTCAAAAGTTGTAAGCTCGAATGCCCTAAACTATATGCGAGAAATTAAAAAAGTTTTTGATCCAAATAACATCTTAAATCCGTTCAAGATTTTCTAAAAAAGTTATTAATTTATCACCGTATTTTTTTTGTTTGATTAATTTATATTCAGAAAAATCGACATCTGTTACATGTTCTAATATAACAATGTCCGAAGCTATGTTTTTGATTGCAGAAAGGCTTTGCTCATAAACACCTGAAAAATATGGTGGATCAATATAAATTACATCAAATTTTTCAGACATTTTGGGGGTAAGTTTGATACTATCACCGATTAATAATTTAGGTGCAACTTCAAATTTTTTAAAATTATTTTTGATAACAGAGGCGATTTTTGGATTTTTTTCAATTGCAATTGCAGAATCAAAACCTCTTGAAATAGCTTCTAATCCCATAACGCCTGAACCTGCAAACA
>SUTY01000042.1 GCA_015152455.1 Cyanobacteria bacterium SIG32 | reverse complement strand
GATTTGAATTTATAAAATCAAATTATATTTCAAGGGCTTCTTTTTTGGATACTGAAATTTGTGTTCAGGTATTGAATGAAGTAAAAAAAGGATATGCCAAATCGATTAATGATTCAGGCGAATTAGTCCTTGAAAATAACGGAAACGAATTTGTACTTACGATAGGAGATATATTATGCTAGACACAGTAATTGGAGAAGGTCTTTTTATAATGCTTTTAGGTATTGGATTTGTTTTGACCTTCTTGTGTATTTTGATTATCGGTATGATGATCATGTCAAAGGTAGTTGGTTATTTAAACCAATTATTCCCTGAACAGGTTTTTGTAGTTGAAAAACCTTCAAAAAAATTGGCTTCTTCAGATGATGAAGCTATTGCAGTTGCACTTGCTGTTATTAAAGCACGTGGTTAGAATACATTAAACGAAAGGAAATATATTATGGGAAAGAAACTTATTAAAGTTATGGATACTTCTTTCAGAGACGGTTTTCAATCTGTTTATGGGGCTAGAGTATTCGTTGATGATTTTATTCCTGCTTTGCAGTCAGCAGTAGCTGCAGGTATTAATCACTTTGAAGTTGCAGGTGGTGCGAGATTTCAATCTCCAATTTTCTACTGCAACGAAAATGCATTTGAAACTATGGACAAAATCAGAGCTGCAGTAGGTCCTGATGTAAACTTACAATCATTAGCTCGTGGTGTTAACGTTGTTGGTCTTGATTCTCAACCTAGAGATATTATCAACTTACACGCTAAAATGTTCAAAAAACATGGTGTTACAACAATCAGAAACTTTGATGCTTTGAATGATGTTAACAACTTGATTTATTCCGGTCAATGTATTAAAGATAATGGTTTGAAACACGAAGTTGTTATTACTATGATGGAATTACCTATCGGTTGCGCTGGTGCTCATGACGTTGATTTCTATGAAAAAGTATTGAGAAATATCTTAGATGCAGGTATTCCGTTTGATAGCTTGGCATTTAAAGATGCTTCTGGTACTTCTTCTCCAAGAAAAGTTTATGAAACAATTAAACGTACAAGAGAAATCTTAGGCGAAGATGCTCACATCAGATTCCACTCTCACGAAACTGCAGGTACCGGTTTGGCAGCTTATTTGGCAGCTCTTGACGGCGGTGCGGATGGTATTGACTTAGCTATGAAACCTGTTTCTGGTGGTACAGCTCAGCCTGATATCGTTTCTATGTGGCACGCTTTAAAAGGTACAGAATACGATTTGGGAATTGATATTGAAAAAATCCTTGAAACTGAAGAAGTATTCAAAGATTGCATGAAAGATTATTTCTTACCTCCTGAAGCGTTGGCAGTTAACCCTATGATTATTCAATCACCGCTTCCTGGTGGTGCATTAACTGCTAATACTCAAATGTTAAGAGATAACGGCTTAATGGACAAATATCCAGAAGTTGTTGCTGCAATGAAAGAAGTTGTAGAAAAAGGTGGTTTCGGTACTTCTGTAACTCCTGTTTCTCAATTCTATTTCCAACAAGCATTTAATAACGTTATGTTTGGCAAATGGAAGAAAATTGCTGAAGGTTATGGCAAAATGGTTCTTGGCTATTTCGGCAAAACTCCATGTGAACCTGATGCTGAAGTTGTTAAATTAGCTTCTGAACAATTAGGTCTTCAACCTACAACTGAAAAAGTTGTTGACTTGAATGATAAAGATTCTTCTAAAGGTATTGAAGCTGCTAGAAAAATGCTTCAAGAAGCTGGTTTAGAAGAAACTGAGGAAAACATCTTTATCGCAGCTGCTTGTAAAGAAAAAGGTATCTTATTCTTGCAAGGTAAAGCTACAATTGGTGTTAGAAAAAATGAAAAATCTGAAGAAAAATCAGAATCTTCATCAAATGGTTATACAGTTACTGTTAACGGTAAAAAATATGCAGTTGCACTTGAAGGTGAAAAAGCCACAGTTAATGGTAAATTATATGATTTCAGCATAAAATCTGGTATTGAGGCTTCTCAGGCTGTTGCTGGTGAAGGTACACCTGTTAAAGCAGCATTACCTGGCGTTGTTTTAAAAGTTTTAGTAGAAGAAGGCGATAGCATTGCAGAAGGTGATGTAATTGCAGTTATTGAAGCTATGAAAATGGAAACTGAAATCAAATCACCAGTTGGCGGTACAGTTAAATCTGTTGAAATCGAAGTTGGTAACCAAGTCCAAACAGGACAAGTATTGGTTACTGTTGCGTAGGAGATTAGGAAATGAATATACAAGACAGTCTATTAAAACTTTGGGAATCAACAGGTATTGCAAACTTTGTACAACCTGCTGATCCTGCAATCACAAATGGAGTAGAACAATTCTTACATCAATTTGGTTCTCCAATTATGTTAATTGTTTGCTGCTTCTTATTGTGGTTGGGTATTAAAAAACAATATGAACCACTTCTATTAGTTCCGATTGCGTTCGGTGGTTTGTTGTCAAACATTCCTGTTGCTGATATCGCAGGACCACATGGATTTTTGGGAATTATTTATGAAGCAGGTATTCACCAAGGGTTATTCCCATTGATAATCTTTATGGGTGTTGGTGCAATGACAGACTTCGGTCCGTTGATTGCAAACCCTAAAACAGCACTTTTAGGTGGTGCAGCTCAATTCGGTATATTTGGTGCGTTATTATTGGCACTTTGTGTATTTGGATTTACACTACCTCAATCAGCAGCTATTGGTATTATTGGTGGTGCTGATGGCCCTACTTCGATTTATGTTACTTCAAAACTTGCTCCTGAATTGTTAGGTGCAATTGCAGTTGCAGCTTATTCATACATGGCTTTGGTTCCTGTTATTCAACCACCTATTATGAAATTATTAACAACTGAAGAAGAACGTAAAATTCAAATGTCTCAATTAAGAACTGTTACTAAACGTGAAAAAATTGTATTTCCATTAGTTGTTCTTGGTCTTTGCATAATCTTCTTACCTGATGCTTGTCCATTGATCGGTGCATTAACATTTGGTAATTTATGTAAAGAATGTGGTGTTGTAGATAGATTATCTGATACTATGCAAAATGCTTTGATCAACATTGTTACAATCTTCTTAGGTTTATCTGTTGGTTCAAAACTTTCTGCAGATCAGTTCTTAACACTTCAAACATTATTTATTTTAGTATTAGGTATCACTGCATTTGCTCTTGCAACTGGTGCTGGTGTAGTATTTGCTAAAATAATGAATGTGTTCTCTAAAACAAAAATTAATCCACTTATTGGTGCAGCTGGTGTATCTGCTGTTCCAATGGCAGCTCGTGTTGCTAACAAAGTTGGTTTGGAAGCAAATGATCAAAACTACTTGTTGATGCACGCTATGGGACCAAACGTTGCAGGTGTAATCGGTTCTGGTGTTGCCGCTGGTATATTACTTGCGCTTTGTGGTTAATTTTAAATACCAAAATAGAAAAAAGACTGATTTCTTAAATCAGTCTTTTTTTTTCATACTATTTGCCTATTAACTTTTTTATAAAATTGTGTATAATAATAATATAGAAGTTAGTGAGGATTTTATATGTCTATTGATGATGCATTGGTTATGATACTTGCAGGTGGTGAAGGTAAAAGGTTATATCCATTAACTAAGGATAGAGCAAAACCTGCAGTACCTTTTGGTGGTAGATACAGAATTATTGACTTTGTAATCAATAATTTTGTCAATTCCGGTTTCTTTAAAATTAAGGTTTTGACTCAATATAAGTCTGATTCATTAAATAAACACATCACAAGAGGTTGGGCATTGTCGCCATTTTTAGACCAGTACATTGATTTGGCTCCAGCTCAAATGCGAACAGGTAACGATTGGTACAGAGGTACTGCTGATGCAATATTTCAAAATATATTCCATATTGAAGATGAAGATCCTCGATATGTTTGTATTTTTGGTGGTGACCACATTTACAAGATGGATGTATCTCAAATGTTAGATTTTCACAAGTGTAATAATGCAGATTTATCTATTTCTGCTATTCCTATTCCGATTGAAGAGGCTTCAGAATTTGGTATTATTGAAGTTGATGATAACTGGAAATTAGTAAATTTTGTTGAAAAGCCCCAAACTGCACCAAAATCAATTCCTGGGAATCCAAATATGTGCTTGGCATCTATGGGGAACTATATTTTTGATAAAGATATTTTATTAGATGCTCTTTATAGAGATGATAAAATTGAAACTTCAAGTCATGATTTTGGGAAAAATGTCATTCCAATGCTATTAAATGAAAGCAAAAATATTTACGTTTATAATTTCCATGATAATAATTTTGCTGGATCAACAGAAGCTGAGCGTGGTTATTGGCGAGATGTGGGAAGTATTGACGCATATTGGCAGGCAAATATGGATCTTTTAGAAGCTATGCCAGAATTGGATTTATATTCAAAGGAATGGCCACTTAGAACCTTCAATTACAACTATCCACCTGCTAAATTCATATGGCAGGAAGGTGATCGTGTTGGTATGGCAACAAATTCAATGGTATCAGAAGGTTGTATTGTATCAGGTGGTATGCTTTCTCGTTGCGTGTTATCGCCCAAAGTTAGAATAAATAGTTATTCTCAAGTGACAGACAGTATTTTGATGGAAAACGTTGACGTAGGTCGTTATTCTAAAATTAGAAAGGCGATTATTGATAAAAATGTCAAAATTCCACCAAATACTCGAATTGGTTATAATTGGGAAGAAGATGTTAAACGAGGATTTCATGTTTCTCCAGGTGGAGTAACTGTTGTTCCTAAAGGTGCTATATTATAAACACTGTAAAAAATTAATTTTTAATAGGGCTTTTATGTAAAATTTTCTTAATAAAGCCCTATTTTTTGGCAAATAATATGCTTTAAATTGCTTTTAGATACTTGGGTAGTAACAATGGCAGTGATAAATAGCGTACGTCCAACAAATTTTTTAAGAAGCTTTAAAAACAAGGCTTCTCAATTCGCTTTGAATTGTATTGGTGGAAAAAATAAAAGTTTTACTGTCACTAGCGATAGAGCTATTAATTCGTTTGATTGGATAGGGAAAAATCTTTCATCTGCTGAAAATAGACTTATATTAGGTGCATCTGCCCTTATGTCACAGCCATTTATTGATGCTGCTAATAAAGACGTAGATGATGAAACTAGACGTTATTCTATTTGTCGTACTGTTGCAAAAATTCTTGCAGGTACTTTTACTGGCTATACTATCCGTAAATTATGTATTAAGTCTATTGATGCCTTTACAAAACTGCCAAATGAAATCAAGCCAGAAATGAAGTTTAAACGTTTGCGTTCTTGCTTACTCCCAACTATTAAATCAACTGCCGAAGAATTAGCACAATACAAGAACGCTTTGGGTACATTGATGGCTCTTGGTGTAATGGTATTCACCAATTTTATCATTGATGCACCTTTGACAAAGTGGTTAACAAATGTCTTTACTGGACATACAAAACCAAAGGAAGGAGTTGAAAATGCCAAATCTAGGTAGATTTTTCAATGACTTCAAAAATACTGTACTTACAAAGTTTGGTCCTAATCCTGCAAACATGTTGATTTGGACTGGGGTTTTGGGCTGGTTCTTCTCATCTGCAGCACAAATAGTTGCCATAGCCGCAAATGATCAAATCCCTAAAGAACAAAAAAAATTTCTTATTCCGCAAGAAATTGGTGATGGTGCAGTCAACGTACTATCGTTCTTAGTGGTTACAAGTGCAATAAAAGGTTTAGCTTCTAAATTGGTTTCAACAGGTAAAATTGCAACCCCTGCAATTAGAGAGTATCTTAAAAAATCAAAAGTAAACCCTAAAACTACTGTTGGAAATGTCATGTTTGATATTTCTAAAATGCCGAATTTTTATTTAATTAAAGATGAATATACAAAATTTAAAAATGGTGTTGATGTTGTTGGTATGACTGTTGGCTCTATTCTTTCTTGTAATATTATTACTCCAATTGTTAGAAATAAAATTGCTGCTAATAGACAAAGAAAAGCCCTTGTAGAAATGGAAAAAGAAAGATATCAAAATATTCAATCTCCGAAAGGTTACACAATGAATGATTATTTGAATTACGCTTATAGTAAGCCTTCTTCAGGTAGTCTAAGAATTTAATGTAAATATTAGTCCAGCAATAAGTATTGTAAGTAATATACAAAACGAATATATTATCTTAATAAATATATCGTTTTTTTTATCTTTTTTATTTAAAGAGGTTATGATTTGTTTTGAATAATCATATTTAAAATCTGCTTTGGTTTTTTCAAATGAGTTATGTAACATTTTTTTGAAAGTGTAGATATTTTCCAAATCTTTTCTGGCTAGTGGATTAGATATGCTTATTTTTTTAATTCTTAGACTTTCAGTTTCATCTAATTCATTATCAACATATTCAGAAAGTTTTTGTTTAAAATCTTCGTATTGTTTTGTCTGATACGGTTTTTCATCACTAAAATCTCCCAATGTCAGGATGTGATTGACGATTTTTTTGGATTGCATATAAATTTCTCTACATTTGGGACACTTTTTAAGGTGTTCATCAACGTATTTCTTTAATTTTTGGTTTATTTTATCTTCAACATAAAAACTCATTAACGCAATTACTTGGTTACAAGTTAATTCATTTGTCATTTTTCTCTCCTATATATATGATTTAAGACAGTTTTGTAATTTATCTCTAGCCCTTGCTATACGTGATTTGACTGTTCCGATGCTTGTGTTTGTAGCTTCAGCTATTTCTTCATAGCTAAGTCCTTGTAATTCTCTCAGAATTATTGCTATGCGAAATTGTTCAGGTAAGTCAATGATTGCTTCTTTTATCATTTGTTCTAATTCAATTGATAAACATTTTTCATGTGGCTTGCATTTTTTATCTGGTAGTTGTAGTTTAATACATTTTTCATTTTCGCTTTCGTCCATGGATATTTGTTCTGGACGGCGTTGTTTTTTTCGTAATTCATCATAAAATAAATTGGTTATAATTTGATTTAACCAACTTTTAAAATTAGATACATTTTTAAGTGAAGTTATGTTTTTAGCAAGTCTAAATAATGCTTCTTGTGTTAAATCTGCAACATTTTCTTTTTTTTTGCTCAAATAAGCAAAAGTTGCATACACATTTTTTTGCTCACGCTTGATTATTTCCTCTAAAGCCTTTATATCATCTTTTTGAGCAAGCAAAATTAATTCTTCTAAATTCATTTTTTTGTAGTTTAACAAAACCATACAACTATATTAAGAAATAAAGGAATGTAAATAGTTCCACATATCTACATAGTTGTATGGCTATATTTTTGTTAGCTTAATTAAAACTATTTTGCGGCAATATATCCTCTTAAAGCACTATATGCAGCAACATATGGAGAAGATAAGTAAATAAATCCGTTAGTATTCCCCATACGACCTTGGAAGTTTCTGTTTTGAGTTGTCAAACAAACTTCACCATCAGCCAAAATACCAGCGTGAACACCTACACAAGGACCACAACCAGGTGGTAGTATTGTTGCATTTGCTTCCATAAATATTTTGATTAGCCCTTCTTCCAATGCTTTTAAATAAACATCTTTAGAAGCTGGACAAATAAGCATTCTGACACTATCTTTTACTTTGTTGCCTTTTAATATATTAGCAACGACTCTCATGTCTTCAATTCTGCCGTTTGTGCAAGTCCCAACATACACTTGATCTACTTTAACCTCACCAAGTTCGGCAACTGTTTTAGTGTTATCAACAGTATGAGGACAAGAAACGGTATGTTCAACATCTTCAGCATTGATTGTTATTATTCTTTCATAAATAGCATCTGAATCAGGTTCAAGAGTTCTGAATTTATCTTCTCTGCCATGTTCTTTTAAGTAAGCTCTGGTTTTATCATCAGCAACAAATAAACCAGCCTTAGCGCCAGCTTCAACGGCCATATTTGCCAATGTAAAGCGTTCGGACATTTCCATGTTTTCAATAGTTTCGCCGCAGAATTCCAATGCTTTATAAGTCGCACCATCTGCTCCAATTAAACCGATTAAATGCAACATCAAATCTTTTGAACAGATACCAGGTTTAAACTTGCCATTAACAACTATTTTGAATGTTCCAGGTACTTTTAACCAGGTTTTACCCAAAGCCATAGCAACCGCTATATCAGTAGAGCCCATGCCTGTTGCAAAAGCACCTAAAGCTCCTGAAGTACAAGTGTGTGAATCAGCACCAACAAGGATTTCGCATGGATTAACGTATGTTTCAATTAATCTTTGGTGGCAAACTCCTGAACCAACTTCAGAAAGAACTGCACCATAATCTCTGGAAAAATCTCTTAAAGTCGTATGCATATTAGAAAGTTCTTTTTTGGGACTTGGAGAGGCATGATCGATAAACAAAATTGTGCGCTCTGGATTATTTAATTTATCTTTGCCTAATTTTTTAAATTCTTGTACTGTAAGAGGTCCTGTACCATCTTGTACTGCGCATACATCTACCTTTGCAATAACTAATTCACCTGCTCTAACAGGTTTTCCTGCATGTTCTGATATGATTTTTTCTGCTAAAGTTTGTCCCATTTTATCCTACTTTCTATACAATTTTATTTTTGGTTAATTGACGATCCATACGTTCTTTTATAGCACCAATCGGCTCATAGTACGGAGATACAGTCATAACTTTTGCCGCTATATCAGGGCAATAATAAATAAATTTCAATTCACTTGTTGTTAGTGGTTGTTGAGTGTGAACGTTTGCGTAGCGCGCAAGTTCAAGGATATTTCTCGCTTCATGTTCGTCTTTAAATTCAATTTCCAGATTGTTATAAACGTTTCTAAAACCTTTGATACCACCATATTCACCAGTTGTAATCATTCTGCCTGTTTCGATTATTTCAGGTTCACCACGTCCCAATTCTTCAAAATCATATAATTCATAATTTCTGCGGTCTTTCAAAGCTCCGTCAGCGTGAATTCCTGATTCGTGAGCAAATGCGTTATCACCAACGGCAGGCTGATTTTTGGGAATTGGTACTCCGAAAGCATATGCAGTATATTTTGCAAGTTGCCATGCTTTGCTTAAGTCAATATTTTCATCAACTTGATATTTTTTGCTAAATCCAGCTGATTTAAGTACAGCTAACAAGCATGAAACTAAATCGGCATTGCCAGCACGTTCGCCCATTCCGTTAACTGCAGTATTAATATAAGCATCAACTCCAGCATCAATAGCAGCTTTTGCACCCATAACTGAGCATCCTACTGCCATGCCTAAATCGTTGTGATAATGTAATTCAATTGGCATTTGAGTTTCTTTTGCAAGTCTGTAAATTCTGTCGTAAGTTGTTTGTGGATCTTCAAATCCTAATGTATCGCAGTATCTAAAACGTGTTGCACCACATTTTTTTGCTTCTTTACCATAGTGAATTAAATAATCTAAATCACTTCTTGAAGCGTCTTCTGCGTTAACCCCAATTATTTCTGCACCATGGGAAACTGCACATTCAACTGCTTCACAAGTCATTTTTAAAATATCTGATAATGTTTTTTTACCTTGATATTTGCCGTTTGTCATTTGTTCTGAAGTTGATTGTGATAAATTTACATATTTCAATTTTGGAACATTGGTAAAAGATTCTTCTACGTCGCTTGCAATAGCTCTCATCCAACCAGAAAGTTTAGTTGTAGTAATTGCACCTCTTTCAACAAGCTCTAAGTTCGCATTAAGATAGTTAATTTCGTGCTTTGTTGTTGGAAAACCAAATTCTGATTGGGTTATTCCCATCTCATTTAACATTAAATTTATAATTGTTTTTTGTAATTTTGCTAGTCCTAATCTTGAGGTTTGAACGCCATCTCTGTTTGTTACGTCCACAAAATGTATTTTACTCATTGCTCTATCCCTTTCAAATCTTATTATACACGAAATATTAACAACTTGCATTTTTATAAATTGTTATTTACAATATTAATATTATGGATAAACTATTAGAGAAAAAGATTAATAAAGAATTTAAAACAGGTAACGTAAAATCAGCTATTGAGCTTTGTCAGATAGGTTTGCAGAACGATCCAACTAATGCAGATTTACATGTCAGATTGGGTGATTTGTTTTTAGCATGGCACTTAGATATTTACAATTCATGCCAGTACATTGATGAAGCTATTACTGAATATCAAAGAGCATTGGAAACTTATATCGATTCTGCTGAAATTTATTTCAAAATAGGTCAGGCTCAGTTTTACAAAGGTGATTTAGATAAGGCTATTAACTATTTTGATATGGCAATTTCTAAAAATCCAAAATTTGCTAAGGCTTATTATTTATTAGCAGAAACATATACCAAAAAAGCTCGTTTTTTAGAAGCCTCTTTGAATGCTAAGAAGGCAATTCAATACAAACCTTTAAGAAATTCTTGTGCGCACTATTTGTTGTATAGCTTGTATAGGGTTTCATCTTACAAATGTTGGAAAACTACTTTTAAAGCTAATTGGGAATTGTTTTTGTCATGGTTAACTTTACCATTGGATACTTTAGCATTAAAAAATGTTGCAAGATCGATTTCTTATTTAAAATTCTTGCCAATTTTAATGAAAGGTTTTATAAGAGTTCAGACTAAAGGTCTAAAAGAAGCCATTGATATTTATGTAGAAGCTATAGAAAAAGCACCTGGCTTTGTTCCGCTATATTGCTTACTTGGTGATATTTACAGATCTGTAGGTCAATTTGACAATGCGATTACTGAATACAAAATGGCTATTTGGTTAGACAGTTTAAACATTCCTGCGTACAGACATCTATGCCAGGCATATGAGGAATTAGGTGACTACGATAGTGCAGTTGAAATTTATGAAAAACTTATTAAAATAATGCCGAATATCCCAGAATTTCATTCAAATTTAGCTAATATTTTGTATATTAAAGGTGAAGCTGATGCTGCAGTTTCACATTTTCAAACTGCAGTAACTCTAAATCCGAATAAACAATGGACAAGTGTAATTAATCAAACTTTAGGTTTTGTATATCAAGAAGCTAAATCTGATTTGAATGCGGCAATCAGTTCATATCAAAGTGCGTATCTTTTGACACCTGAAGATATTGATATTTATATTAATCTAGGTAGTGCATTTTATGATAAAGAGGATTACGCAAATGCGCTTGCGGTTTATAGAAATGCGCTTGATTTAGACCCAGAAAATGCAAAAATTCATTGTAATTTAGGCTTTTTGTACTGGGGTAAAGGTGATATTGACGAAGCTATTAAAGAATATGAATTGGCAATTCAATTTGATCCTAATTATGATATTGCATATAATAACCTTGGTGTAATTTATCTTGATGATTTGGGAAGAGTACAAAAAGCTGCTGAACTATTTAAAAATTCTGTAGCATGTAATCCAAATTACGCATTGGCTCACTTTAATTTGGCTCGTTGCGTAGCAATCACTGGTGACAAAATTGAAGCAGCTAAATTATATCAAATCGCTCAAGATATCAATAAAGTTACAGGCGAAATTGATCCTCAGGATATTGTTGATAAAATCAATGCTTTATTCGACTAAACTAAATTAAGGTAGATTTTACAAACTTTACTTTGATTTTTTTTGGGGGTAAAATCCTTAGTATGAAAAGGGTATTTGTATTTTTATTTCTTTGCCTTGTTTTATTTTTGCCTGGTCTTGTTTATGGTGCCGATTTTAAAGACGAAAATAGCAAAAATATTGTGTCTGTTGACGTTTCAGCTAAGTTAAAAAAAGAAATTAAAGACGCAATTGTTGAAGTATATGGTAAAGATCAATCTGATGAGATTTTTAATATGGTTCTTTCTAATGCACAAAAAGCTATTAGTGAAAGGCCAAAAGAACTTCTAGAACAGGATTATAAGCGAAATTTTGATTGGTATAAAAATGAAATAATCTACATGTTTTATGTTGATCAATTTGGTGTGATATCTGATAATGAAAAAAATACGTTTAGAGATACTGCTCTTATGTTGGATTATCTTTCAGAATTAGGGGTAACAACATTATATATGCTTCCTTTTGCCGACAGTCCAATGAAGGATGCTGGTTTTGATGTAAAAGATCCACAAAATATTAGAAAAGACCTGGGCGGAATAGTTGAGTTCAACGATTTTGTGAAAAAAGCAAAAAAACGAGGTTTTAAAATCAAAGCTGATTTAGTGTTAAATCACTTTTCTGATAGTCACGAATGGTTTCAAAAGTTGAAGAAAGGTGATGAAAGTTATCTGGAATACTTTATTTATCGCACAGATATGCCTGAGTATAAAAGATATCAAGATGAAAAATTAGGTACAGTGGCTGAGTATCTAGAAGATGATGGTTCAACTTCAAAAAGAAGAATAATTTTTCCTGAAAATTATGAAACAAATTGGCGAAAAGTAACAGTAAATAATAAAGATTACTATTTGTACCATACTTTTTATCCATTTCAGCTTGATATAAATTGGCAAAATCCTCAAGTGCTTTATTATGTTTTAGATACAATTACACATTGGGCGAATTTAGGTGTTGATATTTTTAGAATGGATGCTATACCTTATCTTTCTAAAGACATTGGAACAAATGCTGAAAATCAGCCTAAAACTCACGCAATAGTTAGACTTTTGTCTAACTATATTCAATTGACAGCACCTTCTAGTGTAATTCAGGTTGAAGCGTGCCAACCACCAAAAGATATATTACAATATTTTGGTAAAGATAGAGAAATTTCAATAAAAATTGGTGAAAATACCAAAAATATTAAACGATCTTCTGAAGCACAAATAGCTTACCATTTCCCTTATATGCCAGCAATTTGGGCTAGTTTGGTTACCCAAGATAAAAAATATTTCATAGATGCGTATAAAAAAACTCCTGCTATCCCAAAAACAGCATCTTGGGCTATATTTTTAAGAGTGCATGATGAATTAACGTTAGAAATGGTCAGCCCAGAAGTAAGAGAGATTGTTTTTGAAAATTTAGTTGATAAAGGTGCAAGTTTTAGAAAAGGGTTTGGCGTCGCAGGTAGAATGGCAAATTTTTTAGACAAAAACCCTAGTAGAATTGAAGAAGCATTTTCTATATTACTTTCACTTCCTGGTATTCCTATTATTTACTATGGTGATGAAGTTGGTGTGTCAAATAATTTTGAGCATGCAAAAAAATCAGCACGTTTAAGGGCTAAAGATAAAATACATTTATTATCTGTATTTGATTCTCGCGATATTAACAGGGGCAATGTCGCTAAAAAATTATTCTACGGTTCTTCTCGTGGATATTATGAATTTAATTCTAAAGTTTATAAAAAAGTGCAGAATTTAATAAAATTGCGAAAAACTTTACCAGTTATGGCTAATGGCGAATTTGAAATTCTCAAAACAAAAAATAAAAGCAATTTTAGTTATATAAGAAAAAATAAAGAACAGCAGATTTTGGTTATTCATAACCTCTCTGATAAGAAATTAATTGCTGAAATTACACTGCCTAAAGATGTGATATTGAAAAATGACGGTTTAATTAAAAGTCTTAAAAACTTAATTAACAATGATAACATTAAAGTTAATATTTCATTGCAGAATAGGACAATGCGTTTAAGATTGTCACCATATCAAACAATTTGGCTTGAATTATAGGAATTAATATGGAAAATTTACAAGAAAAACCTAAAAAAACAAAGATTTTAAACTATATAAATGTGTTTCGTGGACTTGCAATATTATTGATAATAATGGGGCATACTATGCAGTTTGGGGAGCAAAGCAGCATGATAAATATGCTTAATTGTGAAATGATTTGTGGTGGAACTGCACTGTTTATATTTATTTCAGGCTTCCTATTTCAGCATTTATCAGGTAAATATGAATTTAAAAATTATATGTCTAAAAAATGGACTAATGTTATTATGCCCTATTTATTTGTTTCTGTGCCAGGAATAATTCTTTGTTTGTTCTGTCCAATTGCTTATAAAAATTCTTTTGCAGGACTAGATCCATTTATTCAAATTCCTTTGCATTTGACAATAGGAAGAGTTCATAATACTCCTACTTGGTTCATTCCTATGATTATAATTTTCTTTTTATTTTCTTGGTTATTTTTGAAACTAGAGAAAAAGGGTATATTATATAAACTTTTACCACTTTTATTTTTGATAACTATTTTTTTGCCTAGAGGTGTTGCAGAATATGAAAATACTTTGGGGCTTGATTATTTAATGAAATACTGGATTTATGTTAAATATATAATTACTAATTTTTTCCATTTTATCTCGCTTTACGTTTTCGGAATGTATTGCTCAGCTAACAAGGGTATTATTGACAAGTTTTATGATAAAAGAGTGCTATTGTGGATTTTAATGTTACTATTTAGTGCATTTGATATATTTATACAATATAAATATCAATGTTCTAATTATACTATTTCAAAAATATTCTTAACAATGCTTGTTTTAGCTTATTTAAAACATTTTGATGAACTTATTTTATCTCATAAAAAAATTAATTCGACATTGGACTTTATTGCTAAATATAGTTTTGGCCTATTTTTTATACATTGGTATTGGTTCTTTGCGTATAACCAATTGTTTAACTTAGCTAATGTTATTCCATTAATTGACGGAAACTTTGTATTTACGATTTTAATAGTATTGATGAGATTTTTAGTAGTTGCAATAATCTCTCTACTTTCATTATTCGTTATGAAAAATATACTATTAAAACTCAATCCTGAAATAAACACAAGGAAATTTTTAGGAATTTAGATCTAATGTAACACCAAGACTTTTATACAAGGACTTCGGTATTTAAAGGAAGTATAAAACCAAATGTAGAACCTTCGCCTAATTGTGATTCGACAAAAACTTTACCTTGGTGATGTTTTTCGATAGTTGTTTTGACTAAGTGTAAGCCCAGACCTGTACCTTTTATAGTATGTGTATTATTTTCGACTCTAAAGAACCTATCAAATACTTTTTTCTGATGTTCAGGAGAAATACCACAACCTTCATCTTGAACAGTTAATGCAACTTCATTCTCAGATGGTTTGTAGAGGCGTACACGAATTTTTTTACCTTCTGGTGAGTATTTTATTGCATTTGATAATAAATTGCGTAGAGCACGTTCTATGCTATCGTAATTAAATAAAAATTCATTCGTTTGTGCTTCTTTTGAAATTTCTATAGTTACTTTCTTATCTGCCGCCAAAATTTGGATTTGGTTTACACAATCTTCAACAAGTCTTGATATATCATTGTAGGTTTTTTCAAGTTCCATATCAGAATCCAAACGTGAAAAATCAAGGATGTCATTAACCATTGTATTTAAACGAATAATTTCATTATTTAATGTTCCGATAAATTCCTTTTGTGTTTCGTAGTCAAATTCATCACCCATTGTATATAATGTGTCAATATAACTTCTTAATACAGTAACAGGAGTTCTTAATTCGTGAGATACATTTGAAATAAATTGAGATCTCATCAAGTCCATTTCAGCTTCTTTTGTAATATCAATTAAAACGATAATATAACCGACATAGTCATTACTACGTGTAAACATTGGCGAAATTATAGCCTTGATAACTCGTTTATCGACTGTGATATTAAAATAGACAAATTTATTTTCGCTTGTTTTAAACTCCTCTATTTTTTCTTTAAAACAATGATTCCCCTCTGTATCAATATAATTTTGAATAGGTTTGTTCAAAATTTGATCCTCGTTAACGTCCAAAAGTGTTTGTGCGTGATTGTTTACCAAAACAACATTATCGTTATTATCACAAACTACAACACCGTTTGCAATACTCATCAATACGGCTTCAAGTTTATTGCGTTCAAGTGTTAATTGCTCAATATTTTGTTCTTCGTAAATGTGCAATCTCGCAGACATATCGTTAAAAGAATCAAATAACTCCTGGACTTCATTACTAACGTTTTCACCTTCGATTTTGTAACCAAAATTTCCACCAGAAATTTTACGAACTCCATCATGAAGAATTCTTAATTCTCTTGTAATAAGATAAGTATTAATCAAAATAACAAATGCAAATACAAGCCAAGCGAGCGCAAATACAAACAAAAGTGAAGCTCGTGTTGTGGAAGAAATTTGACTTATAATGTTTCCGGACAAGCCAACTGTAACAGCACCAACAGGAGTGTTTGAAACTCCTGTAAGAGGAGAACTCACCGTAATATTTGGTCGTTGTGTACTTTTGTGCGCTTCATTTGTGTCAGAATGTATTATTTTACCGTCTTTGTCAGTAAATTCAATAAAAACAATATCATTATGACTTTTTAAAATAGAATCTGTGTGGGCTTTTAAAGTATTATAAATATCATTAAGATCAAGATTTTTGGTTATTTCAGCGCTTTCTATTGCAAGTGTTTTAGAAATTACTTGTCCAAAATTTTGATAGCCCTGATTTAATTTCTTTTGAATATTTATCACTGAAAATATGGCAATAGCCATAATAAGAACGGTACTCAATAGAAGTCCGAACACTATTAAACGGTTTTGTGTTGTCAGGCTCACCTTATTATTCATAATTTAATTATACCACTTATTAACCTCTAGCGCAAATAGTTCGTGCAACGTGTACACCTGAAGCTGATGCCTGGATCAAGCCACGTGTTACGCCGGCACCGTCACCGATTGCGAACAAGTTTTTAACTCCTTCAGTTTCAAGTTCATCAGTTAA
>SUTY01000041.1 GCA_015152455.1 Cyanobacteria bacterium SIG32 | reverse complement strand
TTATTACAACTATGAAAGGTATCAATGGAGCAGAAATAAAATGACTCCTGTACAATACAGAAGTCATTTATTACTTGCCTCTTGATCCACCCTTTTTTCTTTGTCTAGTTTTTAGGGTTCAGTTCAAAGAGCCTCTTTTTTTTATGGTGTAAAGATTATTTTCTTTTAGTTTTAGTTGTTTGTTTTGGCGCTGGAGTTTTTGGTTGAGGTTTTTCAACTACAGCTACCGCAGATATGATATCTTTTGTGATGTCTTTTGTAGTGTATAAAACATTGCTTTTTGTTATAACAATATCATAACCTTTTGCTTTAGCTTCTTGTGTTATAACATTAGAAATTGATGTTTCTATGTTTTTTAATTTTTCAGAGTAATCTTTGTCAGCTTTTTCTTTTTTGTTCAAAAATTCTTTGTTGTACTTTTCTTCAAGAGCTTGTTTTTTCTTTACGTCAGTTGTTGAAGCAATTTCTTTTCTTGCTTTTTCAACGAATTGCACCATTTCTTTAGTTTTTGCTTCTCTTTCTTTTTTAAGAGTTTGAACTTGTTTTGATTCGTTAACAACTTTTTGTACGTCAACACATACAATTTCAGTTGCAAGCGCAGTATTTAAAGACAATCCCAAAACGATACTCAATGCTAAAAATCTTTTTTTCATTAATCCTTCTCCTATAACTGTATGATTTTTGATTTTTTTATAGAACAAATAACGTAAAGTTTC
Source organism: Cyanobacteria bacterium SIG32 (assembly GCA_015152455.1). Lineage (GTDB taxonomy): Bacteria > Cyanobacteriota > Vampirovibrionia > Gastranaerophilales > Gastranaerophilaceae > SIG32. Next base: position 16,109 of record SUTY01000041.1, on the reverse strand, counting down.
GTTATATAGTTTACAAGAAATCGATTATACTCTATAATGATAACAGGTGAATATAAAATTGTATCAAAAAATAAATTTTTGTTACTTTTTTGTAATAAAAATATAAAAAATATTTATGTTCGCTCGTTATGTAAGAAAATAGTTATAACTGGACTTATATTTAACAAAAAAGGTAATAAATAAACATGAAAAAGGTAATTACGAAAAAAGGATTTTTAAGCACAATTATTATGCTTTCTGCATTTTGTATGCTTGCTCCACAGGTTCAAGCTGATCCTGTGGCTCTACCTGGCTCTATTCAAAGTATTATTAATGGAGCTGAAGGTCAGGCAGGTCGTAACATTAGACACGATACCAACAATCTTTTGTTTGAAAATAGACATAGAGATTTGAATGCGGATTATGATGCATATAGTGAACGTGCTCGTGGTACAGATGGGCAAAACACTGTAATTCAGGGTTCTCCTGCTTCTACAGACGTTATTCAAGCTACGGTAGAAGAACTTGAAACAAAAGGTGTTTATGTAAATACAATTCAGGTTGCAGCATCAGAAATTTTGACAAGACAAGAAATAGAACCGATTCTTTCAAAATATGCAGGACGTAACTTATTTATTTCTGATATTCAAAAAATGATTGATGAAATTAATGATTTGTACGCTCAAAAAGGTTTTGTTACAGCGAAAGCATATTTACCAGAACAACAAGTTGAAAATGGTTCAATTTATGTTGATTTAATTGAAAGTAGAATTGGTCAAGTTACTGTTAACAATAACAGATGGACTAAATCAAAATATATTTCAGACAGAATTCCTCAACAAGAAGGTCAGTTGTTTGATATTGTAAAATTAGAAGCTGATGTATTGGATTTCAACAGATATAATGAAGGTGTTAATTTATCAGCTAACTTGAAAGCTGGGGCAAAACCAGGAACAACTGATATCGAGTTGACTGCAAAAGAAAACTTCCCATTCCATATTATGGGTGTAATGGATAATATGGGAAGAAAATCAACTGGTAGCTTAAGAGGCGGCCCTATGATCGTTGCTGATAGTTTGTTTGGCAAACGTGACAGAATGGCAGTTGGTTCATACTTTAGCCATGGTGCAGTAAGCCCATTCTTTGATTATAATATCCCTGTAAACAAACGTGACGGACGTGTTGGTTTTGGTTATTCATCAACTATGGCAACAGTTATGCACGGTGATTACGCACCTTGGGGCTTAAAAAGTAGAGCGCATATGTTCTCTTTGTATTATACACAACCACTTAAAAGAACTCCAGGCTTTGAATTAAAGGCTTACGGTTCATTAAATTATAAATATTCACAAACAACTGCAGATATATTCAAATTGTTTGGTGTTAGTGACTTGTTACGCAGAGATGAAGTTACAAGTATCGACTTAGGTTTGAATATGAGAAAAGATACTGCTCGTGGTATTTGGTATGCAAACCAAGGTGTGTCATATGCAGCTCCGTTGTTTGATGATGATTCAAATTACTTCAAATTTAATGGTGGTGTGATGAGAATTCATGATTTATCTCATGGTGTTATCGCACAATTAAGAGCAAACTATCAAGTAATTCCAAACAGTAAAGATATTCCATACTTAGATCAATTTATGGCTGGTGGTTTGTTGACAGCTAGAGGTTACTCAGAAGGTACATTAATTGGTAAAAATGGTTACTTTACAAGTGCTGAATTGATGTTCCCTCTACTACCAAGAGAAATTACAAGTCCTCGTTCAGGTGAAAAAATTCCGTTTATCGGAAAATACATCAAAGGTGCAGTGTTCCTTGATCACGCAGGTGTGTTCCCACAAACAAGATATGATGCTTATGATGGCAGTTACTTCTTGTTCTCTGCTGGTGCAGGTTTGAGAATACAGTTGCCTGCTGACTTGACTGCAAGACTATATTGGGGCTTCCCACTTGTTAATAACAGATATGAATACGATAAAAAATATGGTCGTTTCCACTTCGACTTGGTATTAGAACCTAATATCGATAAATTGCTTAAAAATAGATCTGTAGCAGCTAAGGTTGTTCCTCAAGTTCATAAAGAAGTTCAATCAGATTATATCAATAACTATGATGATGTTAGACACTATGACTACTTCTTAGATGGTGGAGCAGCGCTATAATTTAAAACAATATAAAACATTGACGGCTCGATAGATTTCGAGCCGTTTTTGTTTTACAATGTTCTTATGGTTAACATTAAAGCTAGTAAAGGGATTTTTATAACAGCGACAGGCACAGATGTCGGGAAAACATTTGTATCAGCTTTACTTGTAAAAAAAATGCGAGAACAAAATGTTAATTGTGGCTATTTCAAACCAGTATTGAGTGGTGCGGAAAATGTGGGTGGAAAACTTGTGCCAGGTGATGCTAAACACGTTGTAGAAACTGCTAAATTATCTTGTGTGCATGAATCTTGTGTATCTTATATGTTTGAGCCTGCAGTGTCACCGCATCTTGCATCAAGTGATATAAAATTGGAAAAAATATTAGCTGACTACAAATCACATTCTACAATGTATGATTTTATCGTTGTCGAAGGTGCTGGTGGTATTATTTGTCCTCTAAACTTGTCTGATACACCAATTATTATGGCTGACTTAATAAAGTTGTTGGGGTTGGATATTATTATTGTAGCTGATGCTGGACTTGGTACAATAAATTCTACTGTTCTTACAGTTGAATTTGCTAAACAAAAGGGTATTAATATTTGTGGTATTATTTTAAACAAATTTGATAGTAAAAATTATATGCATCAAGATAACAAATTAAGTATTGAAAAACTTACAGGTATTAAGGTTATTGCGACAGTGAAGCAAGATGCAGTTGATATTGGAGAAATAAATTGGTAAATAACTGGGCTAAAAAAGATTTAGAATACATTTGGCATCCTTGTTCTCAAATGAAAGATTATGAGGAGTTACCGCCTATAGTAATTGACAAGGCTGAGGGGCTTTATTTATATGACGTAGATGGTAATAGTTATGCTGATGTTGTAAGTTCCTGGTGGTGTAACCTTTTAGGTCATTGCAATCCAAGAATTAACAATGCGGTAAAAACTCAAATCGATAAACTTGAGCACGTTATTTTTGCTAATTTTACTCATAAAACAGCAATAACTTTATGTGAAAAATTATCTAAAGTCTTGCCAAAGGGTTTGTGTAAATTTAATTTCACAGATAATGGTTCTTCTGCAATAGAAGCAGCTATGAAAGTTAGTTTTCAGTATCATTATCAAACAGGAAATTCGCAAAAGAAACGTTTTATGGCGCTATCTGATGCATACCATGGTGAAACAATTGGTGCTTTATCTGTTGGTGGTGTTGATTTGTATTCTGAAATTTATAAACCTATTTTGATGGATGTAATAAGAATTGACGGACCAGATTGTTTTAGATGTCCATATGGCAAATGTAGAGAAAATTGTTCTTGTGAATGTTTTGAAAAGGCAGAAAAAGCGTTTGAACAATTTGGTGATGAAACATCTGCTATTTTAGTAGAACCTTTGCTTCAAGGCTCTGCTGGGATGAAAGTTTATCCACCACTTTACTTAAAGATGTTAAGAGATGTTTGCGATAAGTATAACGTCCATTTTATCGCTGATGAAATTGCAACCGGTTATGGTCGAACAGGAAAAATGTTTGCTTGTGATCACGCTGGGATTTCACCAGATATAATGTGTTTGTCAAAAGGTTTAACTGGTGGTTATATGCCAATGGCTTTGTTTGTCACAACTCAAAAAATTTATGATGCGTTTTATGCTGATTACAATGAGGGCAAAGCCTTTATGCACAGTCATACTTATAGTGGTAATCCTTTAGCTTGTTCTGCGGCTATTGAAGTTTTAAATATCCTTGATGATGAAAAAATTATAGAAAAAGCAAATGAAAATGCTAAATATTTCAATAAAATAATTAAAGAAAAATTCTTACCTTTGCAAAATGTTGGTGAAGTCCGTTCAATTGGTTTGATTAATGCTATTGAGTTAGTTAAGGATAAAACAACTAAAGAACCATTTGAAAGTGAACTCAGAATTGGTTATCAAATTTATAAAAAAGCGTTAAAAAAAGGTGTTCTGCTTCGTCCGTTGGGCAATGTTATTTATTTCAACCCTCCATTAATAATTACTCAAGAAAATATGGATTTTGTAACTGATGTAGCTCTTGAGTGTACAAAAGAAATTTTGCAAAACAATATTTACGTCTAATTAATTAAACGTAGGTTTGACACTTATTAAAAATGCTACTCCCTCAATTGGCGATGGAACTTCGCCTACAATTCTGCGTCTTAAGACTCAGAGAGTTTTATCCTTCTGTTGTTAATTCTTCCCAAATGCTTGGGATTACGATTAACGCAGTGTAAACGATAAAACCAAATAGGATTAAATTGATAGCTTCCATGAGAAATTCTCCTTTTTAGCCACATGTATATTATTCCCAGTTTTTACCCAAAATTAACACTTTTTTAAGAAAAATTAAAGATTTTTTTTTGATATAATGAGGTCAATATGAAAAAGAAGTTAAAAGTATTATTTGATAATTTATGTTGTTCACAGTGTAAAACAGGATTTGACGAAGACTCAATCCAAATTAAGCGTGATGAGGATGGGTTGTTGGTAACTCATCTTATGTGCCAGCATTGTGGAAAAAGTTTTGGCGTGGCTTTTTTAGGTTTGAGTAGCATAGAAGTAAAAGAGCCGCTTGAAGTACAAGACGGCCCTGAACCTATTAATTATGATGATGTTATTGATGCTCATAGATTTATAAAAAATCTTGACGAGCATTGGCAAGATTTCTTGCCTAAAAATGATTAAAGTAAAATTCCTGCGATAGTAGCTGACATGTAGCAAGTTAAAGTACCACAAATTAAAGCTCTAACGCCTAGTCTTGCTAAGTTTTTGCGTTGGTTTGGCGCAAGTTCTCCAATACCACCTAATTGGATTGCTATAGAACCAAAGTTACCAAAGCTGCAAAGCGCAAAACTTGCGATTAAGAAACTTTTTGGAGATAAGGCTTCTGGTAAATTAACAAGGTCAACATATGCTACCATTTCATTCAAAACTAATTTTGTACCCATTAAGCTGCCAACTGTTGTAGCTTCTGCCATTGGTACACCCATTAAAAATGCAAATATAGCAAAGATTTTACCTAAAATCATTTTCAATGAAAGATTAGCCAAATCAAGACCGATAAACGAATTTATGTGTAAATATTTAACAATAAGAGTTCCTATTCCACCTAGGATCCAGTCAATTAAAGCAATTAGTGCAACTAATGCTAAAATCATTGCAGCAACGTTGATTGCAGTTTTCATACCTTCAGAAGCTCCTGCAGAAATTGCATCAAATACGTTTGCGTGAGTTCTTTTGCGTTTGCTGTAATTTACTTTAAAATCTTGGCTAGTTTCAGGGGTGTTAACTTCTGGATAAATGATTTTTGATAACACTAAAGCGCCTGGTGCTGCCATTATTGATGATGCTAATAAATATGATGCAGGAATTCCCATTCCTATATAAATCGGCATTATAGCACCTGATATACACGCCATACTACCAGCCATAGATGCAAGTAATTCTGAACGTGTTAATTTTGCAAGATATGGACGAATCATAATTTGAGCAACAATTTGACCGACAAAGGCACTAGCAACGTTTGATAAGGCTTCAGCTCCAGAAACTGACATTAATTTATTCATACCTTTGCCTAAAACGGCTACTATACGCTGCATTATTCCGTAATAATAGAGAATGTTTACAAGTATCATCATAAATATGATAGAGCTAATAAGTTGTAGAGCAAAAACTTGTCCGCCACCACCAAATAAATCGGTCCATTTTGCACTCATTAATCCACCAAATACAAATTCGCCGCCTTCTTTTGCAAATTCAAGAATTTTTTGGATAAATACGCCAATAGCCATAAACATTTTCTGACCTAAAGGTACTTTGAATACAAAAACAGCCAACAGAACTTGTAATAAAAATCCCATGCCGACTGTCTTATAGTTTATAGCTTTTCTATTGTTTGACATTAAAAATGCTATACCGAAAATAAATATAATCCCAAAAATTCCAAAAAATCTTTCCATTTTACCCCTTAAATAAAAGTTCTCACAAGAATATTATACGAAAAACAAGGAGCAATTTGCTCCTTGTTTTCAAAAATGTGATAAAAGTTAATCTTATGCAGCTTGAGTTGTTGCAATGTCAGGCAATTTTTTACGATTAAAACCAAGTTTATCGGTGTATTCGTAAATAGGACCTTCTTTTCCGGCTCTAGCCCAACTGAAGTCAATGTTCAAGTCGTTCATAACCATTTGTTTATAAGTGTCGTGGTCGAAGTAGTATGTTTTCAAGGCTCTTACAAGTGCATCATAAACCGCATCTTCGCTTGGATTTTTAGCTAAGATACCAGTTACACCATCTTTAACAGTATCGTGGTAACCGCCTACATCTGTAACGATTACAGGAGTACCTTTTGCGAAACTTTCACCTTGAGTTAAACCACAAGGTTCAAATGTTGATGGAGCACAGAAGAATGTACTTGCTGCCATTAATGCAGGGTTAGGCATGTTACCTTTCATTGCAATAACGTGATCAAGTCTTGATTTGTCAGTTCCGTATTCAGGATTTTTCAAATCATATAGGTATTGAACTTCTTTTTCATCTTCTGGTGGTCCACCCACTATGAAGTATGGTTTCGGTTTGTCGCCGAACTCTTGTTCCCAGTTATCAAACAATCTAAAGATTGCGCCTTTTAATAAACTTAAACCTTTTTGATCTGTTAATCTGTGAGCAAAAGAAATCAATGGAGCATCTAAGAATTCTTGTTCAGAAACAAGTTTGTTAACTCCGATTAATTCAGGTTGATCTTTTTCTTTGGTTAAAATAGGTTTAATAAACATGTTATAAACACGTTTTTTGTTTTCACGTCTTAGTTCCATTACTCTGTCAACATGGTTGTTTTTGTTATAAGTTTCCAAAACTAATCCGTCAACATAGTTTTTACTAGAGATTGCGTTCATATCGTGTTTTATCAAGTCGGTACCGTTGATAATACCTTCAATAGTTCCTGTTGCTTTACGTCTTTCAAGTAATGGTTTTGCAATACCTGATTGCATAACGTCATCAACAATTTCGTTTGCATAGTTTTTAGATACCGGTACAAACCAGTCAGCTAACGCAATACCGTGGAATAGAGAGTTGAATTGTTTGTCAGCAGTTGCACGTTTCAACAATACTGTGTTACACATATCTTCGCCTTCTAAACCACTGTGAGCATTTTCAACAATTGCAATTGCGTGTTTGTCGTACAATGTGTTGATAATATTTTGAGTTATATTATTATTAGCAGGTATGTTAGAGTTTGCTGAATTTGAAGCACCTTGAACTTTTAAGTTGTGACCAATCATTAATAATGGCATATTGCTTAATGCTTCAAATGCTTTTTTATTCATTTCATTATAGTTATATTCTAATGGAGCTTTGTATCTTAATAAACCAGCCATTGAAGCAGCATGCCAATCGTTTAATATCATTGAGTTTGGAGCTTTTAAGTTGTCGTATGCTTGGTATTTAATAATAGGTGCTGAGCTTGAAAGTGGTTCACCTAGTGCTTCTGCAACTTTAGCTTTTGCTAATGTGTAAACTGCCTTGTTGAATACTGCAAATTTTTCTGGTTCGTCAGCCAATGCTGTTGATTCATAAATTGAACCTTTGAAACTTTCGTTTCTAACAAAGATTATTTTCTTACCATCTTCATTAGCCATATAGAAATCAACTTTTTCAGGTTTAGTTGTACCATTTTTAAATACTTCGATTTCTGTTGAAGCTAATTTTTGTAGGTTGTATGTCTTTTTATCATAGATATATTCAGAAACAATATCACCTTCGCCTACGAATTTTGATTTGCCAGGAGTTTCGTACATTGGAATAAAGATAGGGTTATCAATTCCAAGTTTAGTGAAGTTGTCTTGTAAATCTACAGGAACGTCGCCTAAACCGCCAAGTTTAATAGGCTTAAATTCAGCTGTTAAGGCCCAAAGAGATGTTAATTCTTTTTTGTATTGTTCTTTGTATGCTTTGATTTCTTTTAATGTAGTTTTTGCAGGTCTGTCAAGTCTTTTTACTGCAGCGTCACGAACTGAACTCATTGCAACTTCTGTACGTTGGTTATTGATGCGTTTTGCCCAGCCTGGAGTTTGCATAATCCATAAATCATAATATTTTTGGACAAATTTCTGCATTTCTGGTCTGATACCAGCATTAGCAGCGCCAAGGGCTTCGTCTGCACGATTACGAGCTTCATTTACTCTTTCGTCCATTGAGTTGGCGGTGTTTTGTGCTGCTTCAGCTATGCTTTTTGCTGATGCTGCAGTGCCACTAATCCCAGCGGCAACTCTTTGAGCTTCTTGTGCGGTGGTTAATGCAGTTTTTGAATTATCTGTGATTTCTGATGCAATTCTGCCAGCTTCGTTGATATCGTCGTCAGCGTAGCCCATTTCTTTAAGTTTTTCTTTATTGCCTTCTAAAAATTTAGAAATTCCTAGACCTGATCCAATGCCTAAAAGAATTGTAGTAAGGTTTGTTTTTTTGCCAACTAAGTCGCCTGCGTTATTTGTTTTTTGTGCTGCTTGACCAATTGCATTTTGAATTTTTTCGTCAATGTTTAGTTTAGAAAGTTGAGATGAAAGTTCATCTAAAGAAGTTTGCAATTTGTTAATAGCTTTTGTATTTGCTTTTTTAGTTACTGCGTATGTGATTGGAATACCCAGTGCCGAAATTGCTAAAGCGGCTACTCCTGAATATTCTTTCAGGTACGAAGTTTTACCTTCTTTTTTGCTTTCAAACGTGTCCGCAATCGGTGCTTGAGAAATTGGTTTAATTTCTTGTTGCGGTTGTTTAATCTCCTCTTTAACTTCTTGAGATGTTGCGACTTTCTTTAACAAATTGGAATCGCTTTTAAATGAAATGTTTTTTACAGACTGCATGTCCCACTCCTAAATTAGTACTAATTACTCATAGAAAACGTGTGAAATTTTTTTTTGCTATTTTAAAAATAAAACAAAATATTTCGTTACAATAAACACTAAAACTACCCTTCAGTAATAGCATAAGTAAATTTTTATGTCAATTAATTTTCGAAATTAAAGTTTTGTTGCAAAAATACCGTATTAGTTTTTATAAGGAATAGGAGAGTAGTTTTGTTAAAAAAAATAATTCGAATTTTTATGTCTAATGATGACAATAAGGATAATGTGTCATTTAATACTCCTGATGAATTATTAGATATCTTTTTAAATTCTTCATTGAGTTATGATGAGTTAATTAAATTTGCAAAAGAAATGGCAGAGCAAATTAAAGAACCCCATACTAATTTGGAAGGGCAGAAATATGCGGCATTTACTCAGTGTATTTTAGAATGCTATAAACGCATTTATGAATTTGACTCCTCTAGGTGGTGTTCAGAGGACAGAATTGGAGAACTTAGTCCAAAGTCTGATCCTATAGTTTTTGTTCGCAAACTTTCTAATAACCAAAATATAAGATATTGTATATATAATTCAGAACAATTGGAAAGAAAAAAAATAGAAGATGATACTTTTCCTGCAAAATTTGATGAAGATCCTTTTGAAAAAATTCAATTTGATATATTATATCTGATTTTTAAAAATAATGGAAAAATTAGCAAAGGCGATTTAATTAAAATTTTTACAACAAATGGAGATAGTTTAACGGCATATAGTCATTTAGTTGGAATTAATGAGATTAATACTTCCTATTCAAAAGGTGCAATGGGACTTTTGATGGGAGCTGTTAAAAGTTTACAACTTGGAGGATTTTTAAGTTATATAGATTATAAATATTATACAAGTTGCACTCCTGAGCAATATATCAAAATAAAAAAAATTGAAAAAAGTGATAAGGATGATAAAGAAGATAAAGATGATAATAGTTTAGTTATAAAAAATATTATTCGATTAATCGAAAATAAACATAATGTATTTATTACAGGACATGCCGGAACTGGTAAAAGTTATATTTTAGAAAAGCTGAAATCTCGTTTTAGAAAAATGGTTGTAACGAGTACAACAGGTATAGCCGCGGTTAACGTAAAAGGACAGACTTTGCATTCTTGGGCAGGTGTGGGGATTTGTAAAGTGCCTGTTGATATTACCATTCAACACATTCTTTCATCTCGTAGTGAAGTTGTAAAAAGGATCAAAAAAACATCTCTACTTGCTATTGATGAAATATCTATGTTGAAAAAAGATACTTTAGAATATGTTGATAAAGTTTTGAAAGCAATTAAAGATTCGGACAAACCTTTTGGCGGTATTCAAGTTGTATTTATCGGTGATTTTTTTCAGTTACCTCCAGTAGAAGATGAATACAAAAATGATGAATTATATTGTTTTGAATCAGAATTGTGGGAAAAATTTAATTTTAAAAATGTTGTATTGACTGAAAACTATAGACAACATGAAGAAGATTTTATTACTGCGCTTGCTAATATGAGAAAAAATTGTTTGACAACTCAGGATGTTGAATTATTAAAATCTAGAATAATATTTGATGCGGATAGTTATAAAAATGTTTTGCATATTTTTTCAACAAACAAAGAAACAGATTTGTATAATGAAATTAACTTTAATTCATTACAAACTCCTATATATGAATTTGCAGCCAGAGATGGTGTGATGAAAGGTGAAAAGTTTGAGTACGAAACATTAACCGAAAAAGATGTAAAGATTCTTGATATACTTGATAAAAATTGCAAAGTTAATAAACATATTAAACTAAGACAGGGTTGTAGAGTAATGCTTGTTATGAACTTAAGTTTTAATGAAGGATTAATAAACGGTTCTTGTGGTACAGTTGATAAAATTAATGATAATTCAATTATTGTGCGATTTGATAATGGCAGTATAAAAAAGATTAATCGAGAATCTTTTGAATATTATTATAATAATAAGTTAATGGCTAAGAGGCTTCAGTTCCCATTGCGATTGGCATATGCTATAACTATTCACAAATCTCAAGGTATGACATTAGATAAATTGTTTGTTGATTGCAAACGAATTTTTGAAAATGGTCAGGCTTATGTTGCCCTTAGTCGTGTAAAAGAATTATCAGGGTTGTATTTATGTAATTTTTCTGAAGAGTTGGTTTATACTGATCCCAAAGTAGCCAGCTTTTATGAGCAACTCGTAGCTGTCGAGTTTAATGATAACAAAAGTGATTTGTTTAAGTCACCAAAGAAAAATGACAGAAAAAATAAACCTATATTTAAAGATTATGATGAAGCCACAAGAATCATTGAAGATATTATATTATCTGCGGATGGTTGGATAGAGGTGTTTAAGATAGCTGATAAGTTAGGTGTTAAACGTCATGATAGGCTGGTTAATAATGAAACTCAATCAACCATTGCGCATATAATTAATAGATTTTTAAAGCGGAAAGGGTTTAAAGCCTTAAAAATTAATTATGATAAAGGATACAGTATTTGGGTTGCATCAGGTGCATATAACGAATCTCAAATACCTGAATATGCTTACACTCCGCCAAAAGAACGTAAAAATAGTGCAATTAGGCAATAAAAAATTGCGCTTGGCGCGATTCGAACGCGCGACCTATCCCTTAAAAGGGGAGTGCTCTACCTGCTGAGCTACAAGCGCAAATAAAAATAATTGCTATTCATATTTCACTTGGCTAGTTATTGCCAATGACTTAATCCTATCAAGAACAAAATTTATTGTCAACAACTTTTTTCAAAAAAATATCCTTCTTTTTTTAGAAGGATGTTTTTTTATTTTATGTTAATGAATTTTTTAGCACAGTCAAACATTGAATTTATTAACGCTGCGTTAGAGTAAATATTCATTCCATTCGTTTCTAAAACTTGTTTCATTCGTTTTTCCCAAAGGTTATAGATATCATCTGTTGATAATTCTAAAACTTGTCCAATCATTGCTAGTTCTTTATAGTCAATGGGAATTGGTAATACTCCACGTAAAATATCAACCATGTCTATACGTTTTTTGCGTGGAAATGATTTTAAGAAATTGATAACAGAAATTTTTTTATTCCTTAAAGTGTCTTTTACAAATAATATGGACTCATCAAATAAAATTGGTTCTTGAGGGATTTTGTATTCTTCAAATTCTTCAGGTTCTATTTCCATAACTGTTGCAATACGTTCTAAAGTTGTGCCTCTTGTTGAAAATGGAATGCTTTCGTCTATTAAATTATATACATACGATAGTGTTACTCCTATCATTTCTGCGAAATCTTTCTTGTGCAGGTTATTTTTCGTTAAAAATTTTGCAACTTTTTCGGAACTTTTTTCTTGTATTATTGGTTTATTTTTCATAATTTAATCCTCATATTCATGATTAAATTAAGTTTAATTTATCTTTTTGTTAAGCGAAAACTTGGTAAATCGGTACGGTAATATTTATTTACGTTAAAATAATAAGTATAAAGGTTAGAGATATGAAATTATTAATCGGACTAGGTAATATTGGGGATAAGTATTGTTTTACACGTCATAATGTTGGATTTATGGTGGTGGATAAAATAGCTTTGGAAAATAATTTACCTTTCAAAGAAGATAAAAAATTAAAGTCTTTTATTACTAAATTTAGATACAATAATGAAGATGTTATTTTGGCAAAACCTACAACTTTTATGAATTTGTCTGGTGAAGCCGCTATTGCAATTATGAATTATTACAAAATTGATATTAAAGATGTTTTAATTATATATGATGATTTGTCTTTGGAGTTAGGACGTTTGCGTTTCCGTGCAAATGGCTCAGATGGAGGTCATAATGGCATTAAATCAATTATCAAGCATGTCGGAACGCCAAATTTCGACAGATTAAAGGTCGGTATTGGTCCTCAACCTCCAATTCCTTCTGAAAGTTTTGTGTTGCAAAATTTTTCAAAAGATCAATCAGAAACTTTAAAAGAAGTTTTAAAACGAGCTATTAGTGCTATTGAGTATTATTTGGATAATGATATTCAAAAAACGCAAAACATGTTTAACTAACCCAATAAGGTTATTAGCATGATCAAATTTTTAAGTATAATGAATATTATCAAGGAGCAAATGAAATGAGTTTAGCAGAACAATTTGAAGATAATGAACAATATGAACAAGCCTATGAAGAATATAAAAAAGAACTTTTAGCTCGACCAAATGACTTAAGTCTTTTAGAGCGTTTAGGTCACTTAGCAATGATGCTAAATAAAAAAGAGGAAGCTGCTGAGCATTATTCAAAAATTTTGGAAAAAGATATGACAAATACGCTTTGTTATGAACAGTTAATGGATGTTTATATAGATACAGATAAGTATAAGTATTATGTGTATCGTGGTAATCTTCACTCTGTAGAACACAAATTTGAACATGCTATAAGTGATTATAAAAAGGCATTGAACCATACTGATAATGAACAAGAAATTATTATGACTCGTTTTACTTTGGCTAATTTATATGATCAAACTGGTAATACAACAAAAGCTATTGATGAGTTTTTAAAAACACTTGAATATGAAGATAATAATGAAGAAATTTTTATTAGACTTGCCGATTTATATGTTAAAGAAGATATTTTTACAAGTGCTATTGATGTTTTAGAACGAGCAGTTCAAAAATTTAATACAGATAGTGTTAGAGAAAAATTAGCTCGTCTTTATCTTAAAAACGATCAACCTCAGTTAGCAAAAAACTTAACCTCAGAAGTTCTTTTCAAGGTTAAATGTATGCTTGAATGTGGTGAGGTTGATGCAGCTTATAAAATTTTAACCGAAAATCAATCTAAATATTCTAATGATGCAGAATTTCATGCATTGATGGCTCAATATTATTTTGTATCACAAGATTATGACAAAGCTCTTGAAAGTGTTGAGGCTTATAACAAAATTAATCCGAATTCACCTCTTGTTTATCAAATGCGTGCATTAATATATGAAAATAAAAATGATGATTACAATGCTCACTTGAATTGGGGTAAATTTAATTTGGTTAGAAAAAATAAAGATATTGCAATAAATGAGTTTCTTAATGCTTATCAATTGAATGAAAAAAATGTTGATTTGATGTTAACTTTGACTCAATTGTTAGAGGAAACAGGCGACAGAAATCATGCGATTGAATTTTGGGAAAAGATTTCTAAACTAGAACCTACAAATAAAAAAGCATGGGAAAAACTTGCTGAGTTTAGAGAAAGTATTGGTGATTATCGTTTGCAGGCTGATTATCTAGAAAATCTTTATGAATTAGATAAGCGCAACGCAGTTGTTGTTAAAAAATTGGCTCAGACATTTGAAAAATTAAAAAATAAACCTTCTGCCATTGAGTATTATACAAAATATACTCAAATCGCTTCTAATGCTGATGATGTTGAACTTATCAGGCAAAAATTGCAAAAATTAGAACATACTAATATGCAAGAAGATGAAGGCTTATTAGATAAGATAATGAGATTATTTAATAAATAACTAGAAACCTAAAGCAGGCATGTTGGCAGAATTCATCAAAGCTGGTGCAAGTAACAGAACAAATATTCCAATAATTAGAATAACAGCTATTTTGATAACTTCTAACAGTTTTGCAGTTATATCGTCTATGCTTTGATCTATATTGTCGGAAATTTCTTTAAACATTTTACCAAGATCACCGCTTTGTTCACCTGCAACCACAAGTGCGTTAAATGTTGGCGAAACAAGGTTTTGCTCAGCAAGAGCAACAGAAAGTAGCTTGCCGTTAACTACAAGGTCAACAACTTTTTGTGCTTTTTCTCTTAATTTGGCATTGGAAATTGAAATTCCTGCCATGCTTATTGAACTTGGAATTGTTAAACCTGCATCATATGCCAATCCCAGAACTGCAAAGAATGGTGATAAATTCAAATATCGGATGCCTTCGTTTAATATAGGAATACTCATCACTGTGTAGTCTATGAATTTTTTGATACATGGCATTTTTAACAGGTGTTTAATTATTATTAAAACTATACATATACCA
This sequence comes from Cyanobacteria bacterium SIG32, assembly GCA_015152455.1. Lineage (GTDB taxonomy): Bacteria > Cyanobacteriota > Vampirovibrionia > Gastranaerophilales > Gastranaerophilaceae > SIG32. The sequence goes on along the minus strand of SUTY01000041.1, from coordinate 1,054 downwards.
ACAATCAGTGCAATCCAGTGATCTGCGCAATAACGACAAGTATCAAAAATGAATTTTAATGAACCTGTTAGGTCTTCTTCTTTAATAGAAAAGGCTTTCATCATGCTAGGTATTATAAATAGTCCACAAGTGAAGAATAGTACAATACAAAGTAGCATCATCAATATTGGATAAATCATCATTGTTGATAATTTACTCTGCACCAATTTTTCTTTTTTTAATATAGTAATAATTTTTCCCATTACGTCATCAAGTTGTCCTGCAGCTTCTGCAGTTAAACACAATCCGATTGCGGTTTCACCTAAACTTTGTGTATATTTTTTTATACTTTCCGTAAAGGTTTTACCATCTCGTATATCTGTTTCAATAGTTTCGGCTACTTTTTTAATTTTCGCTTTTGGTGCGTGTTGTGCGATATTTTTTAGTGAATCAGTTAATGTTAATCCTGCCGAAAACATAACGTGTAATTGAGAAAAAAAGTATATTTTATCATTAATATTGAATTTAATGTCATATGTTTTTGAATTATTTTTTTGTTCATCAGTATGTTGATTTACTGTTGACGCTTCTCTTACAATAATAGGCAAAAGCCCGAGAGATCGTACGTGTTCTCGTACAGCTCTTGGGCTATCTGCTTCTATATTATCTGAAATCTCTACTTTAGTTTCAGGATTTATTGCTTTGTAATAGAAATATGTCATGCTTGGATTGATTCTTCTTCTACAGGTTGTTCAGCTTTCTTTGCTCTTTTTCTACCTTTTTCAAAAGAAATTCTGCCTTCTTTTAATACCATTTTAATAATGTCGCCATTAGCGTATTTGCCTGACAAGATTTCTTCAGCAAGTTCATCTTCAATTTTGCGTTGGATCAAACGACGTAATGGTCTTGCACCATACGCTTCAGAGTATCCGTTTTCAGCCAAATGATCTTTAACTTCGTCGGTAACATCCACTGACAATTCACGTTCTTGAAGACGTTTAAACAAGTCTTTCAACATTAAGTCAACGATTTGTCTAATTTCTTCCTTGCTTAAGTGTGCAAATACGATTGTTTC
>SUTY01000040.1 GCA_015152455.1 Cyanobacteria bacterium SIG32 | reverse complement strand
TAATGACTTGAGTAATTCTTCTTTTTCCTGAACTGTATAAGGTTTTCTTTTCATCTTTACCTCCTTATATATTAAAACCCTAAAACCATCTTTTTTTTTCTTTGTCTAGTTTTAGGGTTTCAGTTCAGGGTACCCTCCTGTTTTTTATAGTCTTTCTATAAACCAATTAGAAATTCCGTGGTTATTAAAATTTCACCGGAGATTGAAATAAAAATCTCTCAATGTCATTTTTCTCTTGTAATTCTTTTGTGTTCTTGTTAAAATATTCTCCATAGTATGAATTATAGAGGGGATATACGATATGTCTAAGAGAGTTTTACTTTGTATTATGGACGGTTGGGGAATTTCAACAGGTTCCGCAGAATTTGATGCGACAAAATTAGCTAACCCAACCAATGTTAATAAATTACAACAAGAAGAATTATTCACAAAATTGCACGCTGATGGTGAATTTGTTGGACTTCCTGCTGGACAAATGGGTAATAGCGAAGTTGGTCACTTAAACCTTGGAGCAGGCAGAATTGTTTACCAAGATTTATCAAGAATTAATAACGCTATTAAAGATGGTTCTTTCTTTAAAAACGACAAATTTTTAATGGCAATTAATCACGCAAAAGAAAACAACTCGGCTTTACATATATATGGACTTGTTTCAACAGGTGGTGTTCACTCATCATTAGAACACGTTTTAGCTTTAATTAAACTTGCTGCTGATGAAGGTTTGACTAAAGTTTACTTACATGCTTTCTTAGACGGTCGTGACACTCCACCTCAAAGCGCATGCACATATCTTCAAACCGTAGAAGATGAACTTAAAAAATACAATCTTCCACCGATTGCAACAGTTATCGGCCGCTATTACATTATGGACAGAGATAACCGTTGGGAACGTGTTGAAAAAGGCTACAATGCACTATTATTAGGCGAAGGTGAAACTAGCACTTCAGCTTGTGAAGGTGTAAAAGCATCTTATGCTCGTGGCGATAATGACGAATTTGTACTTCCTACCGTAATTGGTGGCGAAGAATCAAGAATTCACGACAATGATTCAATTATATTCTTCAATTACAGACCTGACAGAGCAAGAGAAATTTCTAAAGCAATTAATTTTGAAAACTTTGACGGATTTGACCGCAAAAAAGTTCTTAAAAACATTTGCTACGTAACAATGACACCATATGATGAAACTTTCACTTTCCCTGTCGCATTCGGCAAAGAGAAATTAGTAAATATTTTAGGCGACGTACTAGAAGCAAATGGAATTAAACAATTCAGAACCGCTGAAACTGAAAAATACGCACACGTTACTTTCTTCTTTAACGGTGGTATTGAAGAACCTCAAGCAAACGAAACTCGTGTACTTGTTGCATCACCTAAAGTTGCAACTTACGACTTACAGCCTGAAATGAGCGCTCCAGAAGTTTGTGAAAAAGTTTTAGGCGCAATTGAAGATGAACAATACGGATTTATTTTAGTAAACTTCGCAAACCCTGATATGGTTGGACATACAGGTGTTATTGAAGCCGCTACTAAGGCTTGCAAAGTTGTTGATGAATGTGTTGGTAAAATCGCTGAGTCTTGCAAAAAACATGGAATTACAATGCTACTAACAGCAGATCACGGTAACTCAGAATCAATGGTAAACGAAGAAACAGGCAAACCTCAAACAGCTCACACAACTAACGAAGTTCCGTTTGTTCTAATTAATGCCCCACAAGGCACAGAATTAAAACAAATTGACGGCGCTTTATGCAATATCGCTCCAACAGTACTTCAATTGTTTGGCATTGAACAACCTAAAGAAATGAATTGTGAATCACTTATAAAGTAGGAAATGTATGAACTGGGATATAGATTTTTCATTCAAAAAAAATAACGTTGACGAATTATTTTTCAATTTAAGCGAAAACCCTGAAGGTTTCAAAAATAAGGATTTTCGCTACACATTGAGTATGATTTATCAAATCATAGAAGATGAATTTGAAGGCGTATTTTTAAGTCCATATACTCCAGCACGTAATACTAATTTTTACTTAGTAAATGAAAATAATAAACTTTCATTCTTTGTAACTCCAACAAATAATTTTCAATACTATTTAAAATCCAAAGGCTCATTGTTCCGTTTTAGTTCTCAGGTTATGGGGCAAGATGTTGGTTATGCTATGGCCTTGGATTTGGTTTTAGATTATTTTGGTGGATTTGGGAATATCGTTGATCTAGACGCATTGACACCTACATTCATATACATGAACAAATTAACTTACTTTGTTATGAAATTAATTGAAAAATTGTATTTCATACCGACAGTAAAGCGTAACGGTCAAATGTTCAGAATTGTTTATGAGCCGATTATTTCTAACCAACAATTAGCAAGAATAGTTAACCAATTTGAAGAAAACATCCCTGAAAATTTATTTATCAAGGGCGAAAAACCAAAGAATTTTGTATATGAATTTATTTATAATTACTTGAACTACGTTATTTATAAATTCTTAGGAATTAAAGCGTATCGTTTTAAAGATGTGAAATCAGGCACATATTTAATCAAAGATCTTGAACAACGTTCAGTAATGAAAGGGCAGGATTTAGCTGAAAACTTTTCACAATGGTTTGATGAGCTATATCTTGGCAAATATGATGTTATTCCGTTCTTCCAAATCAATAGACTTGAAGACGAATTATTCCAATTGAAAGTTCATATCAAAAACAGAAAAACAGATGAAAGTGTACTAATTGATAAATTGTACACAGATGAAGAAGTTTTTGGAGCGCAAGCCTCTGACATAGCAAGAATCGTCGAAAAACAACTCAATTATGCAATTCGTTATATGCCTGAATTAGAAAATTTATTTGAAGATGAAGAAAAACTTGCTCTTGACTTAAACCTCAATGAAGTTTATAAAATTATCACACAAACAGCATATTACTTGCAAAAAGCTCAAATTGAAGTTGTTTTACCAAAAGAACTTGTAAATGTCGTTGTTCCTCGTGCTTCTATCAACGCAAAAGTTAAAGCATCACGTTCTGGTGATTTGGCAGACATTTTCAACAGCAATTCTTCATCAAAAATTTCACTTGATGATATTCTTGATTTTTCGTACGAAATCGCAATCGGCAACGATAAGATTTCACTTGAAGAATTCAATGAACTTGTTAAAAACAGTACAGGTTTGATCAAATACAAAAACAAATATGTTCTTGTTGATAAAGACGACAGTAAGAAGATTTTTGAACAAATTGCAAAAGCCAATCTTAAATCAATGTCAAGAATGGAACTTATTCACGCAGCAATGTCTGGTCAAATTGATGAATACGACTTTGACTATGATAATGCGTTTGCGAGAGTTATCCAAGACTTTACAAAACCTGTTGAAGTTACAATCCCAAAAGATTTGAAAGGCGAACTAAGACCTTATCAACAAGTTGGCTTAAAATGGTTATGGACAAATATTACAAAAGGCTTTGGCGCTTGCGTTGCCGACGATATGGGGTTGGGTAAAACAATTCAGGTTATTAGCTTAATTCTTAAGATGAAAGAAGAAGGTTTATTGAAAAAACCTGTATTGGTAATATGCCCTACAACATTGATGGGTAACTGGATGAAAGAACTTCAAATGTTTGCTCCAAGTTTAGACGCAGTAATTTATCACGGTGCAGAACGTCAACTTGATGTAAACCACGACATAATTTTGACAACATATGCAATTATGCGTATAGACGTTGAAGAACTTAAAAAACATACTTGGGGCGTAATTATTGTTGACGAAGCTCAAAACATCAAAAACCCTGATACTGCTCAAACTTTAGCGATAAAAATGTTAAAATCAGATGTTAAAATCGCAATGACAGGTACACCGGTTGAAAACAGATTAACCGAGTTGTGGAGCATATTTGACTTTATCAATAAAGGTTACTTGGGGTCACTAAAAGACTTCCAAAAAAGTTATGCAATTCCTATTGAAAGATTTAAAGAAAACTCAAGAGCTGCGAAATTAAAGATGTCAGTATCACCATTTGTTTTAAGACGTTTAAAAACAGATAAAAACGTAATTACTGACTTGCCCGAAAAAATGGTACTTAATGAATACTGCTATTTATCTAAGCCTCAAGCCGTTCTATACGAAAAAACTCTGAACGAGATGATGGAAAAGATAAGTGGCTTCACTGGTATAAACAGACGTGGAAACATTTTCAAACTCATTACTGCATTAAAACAAATCTGTAACCACCCATATCAATTCTTAAAATCAGGTGAAATGGGTAAAGAACAATCAGGTAAAATGGAAAAATGTATTTCTACAGTTCAAACAATTCTTGAAAATGGTGAAAAAACTCTTATTTTCACTCAATACAAAGAAATGGGTGACATTTTGACTAAAATCATTGCACAGGAATGCAACACAGAACCGCTATTTTTCCATGGTTCTTTGACTGTTCCTCAACGTGAAGAATTGATTAATAAATTCCAAAATGATGATGAAACTAAAGTTATGATTTTGTCATTAAAAGCCGGCGGTACAGGTTTAAATTTAACAAGTGCAACAAACGTAATTCACTACGACTTGTGGTGGAACCCTGCAGTTGAAGATCAAGCAACAGACAGAACTTATCGTATCGGTCAAGATAAAAACGTTATGGTACACCGTATGATTACACTTGGAACATTTGAAGAAAAAATCGACGAAATGCTAAAATCTAAAAAAGAACTTGCAGATTTGGCAGTTTACGAAGGTGAAAAAATCATTACAGAGCTTACAGACGAAGAGATTTACGATATCTTTACTCTATCAGCTTGAAATTAATTTAGGTTTGTGCTATATTTGTCCTGAACCCAATACAAGACTTACAAAGGTGGTGAAAATATAAATGGCAGAAGTTAGAGTTGGAGAAAACGAATCAATCGAAAGCGCATTGAGAAGATTCAAGAAAAAAATCCAAAAAGCTGGTATCCTTTCTGAAGTTAAAAAACGTGAAAGATACGAAAAGCCTAGCGTAAAAAGAAAACGTAAATCAGAAGCTGCACGTAAAAGAAAAGTGTAGTAAGAAGATATAACAAAAAGGAGTTCTTTTCAGAACTCCTTTTAATTATATAATTATAAAATTACTTTGTTTCAATATAATCTGTATTAGGAATATACTCCAATTTTGATTCTGATATATTCATTTTGCTAATCAATTTTGCACGTTTTTTGCGGAATAACATATCAACAAAAGCCTCTAAGCGTGTAATAAAGCCAGCTTCTCCTGTATGTTCATCTATAGTCAAGTTCAATAACGGTTTATTAAAACGTTTCGCTTTTCTTGTAATTCTTTCAACCATAAGCGAATCAGGACCACATCCAAAAGCAGTTAAAGTAATAATTCCATCAACTTTCACATCTTTTAAATAATGACCAGCACTTCCAGTCATATCGTGTTCATTTGCCCAGTATTGCTCGTTACCCAAAGATGTTATGCCATCATCTAGTTGTTCTTTCGACAATTGAAGAGATGTATAAACTTTTACGTCCATTGCTTCAAGTTTATCAAATATCTTCATACAAGTTCTATCATCATAAATATTATACCCATGTGACACAAGAGCTATAGATATAGGATACTCTTTTGAAGAACTTTCAATTACAACTTTACCTTGCAAAGCATTATTCAATGCCTTTTTATAGTTCATGCCAGACTTTGTCATAATATGGAAATTGTTATAACATCTCCATCCGGCTTTTGAGGCTTTTTTTATAACTTCTTTATCAGTAATGCCATAATACTTAGCAATCTCGGCCAAGAATTCATACAACCCTTGATCTTTTTCTGATTTGTCAAGAGTCGCCTCAACCATAGTAAAAGGTTTTTTCACAACATTTCTGACTAAATCAGGCAAACCTCTAATTTTTGAACAGTTATAAATTTTCGGTGCAATTGACTGAATTGATGGAACAAAAATTTTATCCACACCTTTGTCAATCAAATTTAAAACATGTCCAATATAAACTTTAATCGGCAAACAAGTTTCTGTAACAACAAGAGCCGAACCATTCGACATAGTCTGCTTTGTCGTAACATCAGACAAGACAACTTTAATCCCTAAAGCATTAAAAAAACCGTAATAAAAAGGATAGTCATTATAATATGACATTGCTCTTGGAAAACCTATTACCTTTTCTTCATGTGCTTTATCAAACATGTTCATATCCCACTTTTACTACTAATATAATACAACAACAGATTTTTTTTTGCTAGTAAATTATTTTTCAACTTTATTCACATCAAAATTGTATTCAACAGGAGTTTTTGTTTTTACAAAATATGCGCTAATAATAGCCGTAATTGGCACACAAGCTAAAATAGCAATACTGCCTATCATTGCTGAAGAAATCTCTGTTACAACATGATTCAAATTAAAGAACTTAGTCAGGTCAATATTATTGGAAAGTAAGACCAACGGCAACGAACTTCCTAGGTAAACAAGAATAAGCGTATTCGACATAGTCCCTATTATATCTCGTCCTACATTCATCCCTGACTTAAACAAATCTTTTACAGATAGTGAATTATCTGTTTGATATATTTCATTTATTGTACTTGCAATTGAAACACCAACGTCCATAACTGCACCCAAAGCTGCAAGCATAATAGAAGCGGATAGAATTCCCATAAAATCTAAATCAGATCTTGCTGTATATAAAAATACAGATTCTTCTCCTGTAAATCCAGTCAATGTTGCAAAATAAATAGTTAAGTTAGAAAGTATAGCTGCGAGTAACAAACTCACAACTGTTCCCAAAATTGCAGAAGTACTCTTATAATTAAATCCTGCAACTAAATACACAGTAACTAACGTCGATAATACACAAACCAACAACGCACCAAATATTGGAGAAAATCCATTTAATAACAATGGTGTTAATACAAAAAATATTAGCGCAACAGTTGCAAAAATAGAAATGAAACTAAAAACGCCTTTACGCTTGCCAATAACAAGTAGCATTATAAAAAATATCGCAACCAAAAGATACAAGATCCCTACACGTTCAACATCTGCTACAAAAAATGAAACATCATCTACATCCTCAACAAATTCAACATTTGCCTCCTGATGCAAAATCACCCTGTCACCTTTAGATAATAGGATATCGTACATAGGATTTCCTGTTAAAACATTATCAAGTCTAACTTCTTCTCCCTTAAATTTACCAGAAAGAATCTTTACAACAATATCTTGTTTAGTTTCAAGCCCTTCACCACCTGAAAGATTTTCAATTTCTGTATATTCTACAGATGACACAACCCCTCTCACAGCTGGCAAAATATCTCCTGCAAAAGCACTCGAAGTTAATCCAAATAACATAAACAAAATAACTAATATTTTTTTCATCATTACTCCTTGGCTAAATTTTAGCATAAAATATTAGTTATTTGAAATCGTTTTTATAATAAGTGAATCACATTGGGAATGCTCAATAACTCTCTTACTAACCGAATCAATAAGAAATTTTTCCATTTTTGTTTTTAATCTTGAACCTAGAATAACAAGATCTATTTCTTTTTCTTTTATATAATCTATTATACTTACAGTTGGAGAACCAGATATTACACTACTTTCAAGATTAGATATTCCAGCTTTTTGCAATTTGTCTTTTACCTTATTAATCGCATGCTCCGCATAAATTTCCTGTTGCGCCTGTATTGCTAACAACCAATTTGAATCCAATGTACCATCTAGAAATAACAAATCAGGGTTTTCTGACACTGAACAAACAAAGATTTTAGCTCGTTCCAAACATAATTTATCAATTGCAAAATCTACAATTTTATCCGAAAATTCAGAACCATCTGTTGCAAAAAGAATTCTGCTATCTTTATTCTTAACCTTAGAAACATATACAGGCAAAGAAGTTTCATCCAAAATCTCTCTTGAAACCGAACCTAACCAACGCTGCAATCCCTTTTTTCCATGCGACCCCAATACAACAAATTCATAACACTGTTTTTCAGTTTGTTCTAAAATAGTTTCCACTGCAGATCCACAATGTTTAATTACATCTCCCACAATTAACCCTAATTCCTCAATTAACAATTTGGACTTTTCTAAAACCGTATCTGCAACATTTCGACAATTGTTGACAAATCCAGTTTCTTCTATAACAACATCATCTGGTAAAAAGCTCCAATCAATAACACAAATTACATCAACAATAACATCACCGCAAACATAATCCGAAAAGTTTCTTAATGCGTTGAAACTAAGTTTAGAGCCATCAGTACAAAATAAAATTCTCATTTATAAGACCTCCACAAAAAATATAAATAAATTATGTTAAGAGAAATTACATCCACTTGTTCGCTATAATTTTTTCTGCTATGATAGAGGTATAAATTATTAGTAGGGACTATACATGCCGGCAGAACAAAAAGTCAACCTAAGAGAATATAAAGATCTTATAGAAATGATTGCAAAAGTTGAATACCAAAAATTTTCGGTTTCTCACTTGATTGAGCTACCAGAATTGATCAATATTGGTAATCACACTTTGTACATTTTATTTAAAAAGAAAAGTCCTGAAAACTATAATAATACCTATTTAACTACTGCAATAAAATGGGCTATAAGAAACGAAGTTAGACGTCGTTACAAATGGTACTCACTTAAAAACAAAAAACAAACTGAAGAAGAATATGATACTTCTTTAAGAGAAGATGTATATAAAAGTATTTTATCGATTGACGAAATGCAAGATGCCGAAGTCCCAACACAGATAAAATCTCAAGATAGAAGCCCTGAAGAATGTGTTGAACTTTTAGAGTTAAAGGGTGAAATTTTAGAATCAATGAAAAAACTTTCTCCTCGAGAAAAAGAACTCATTGAATGCAAATTTTTTAAAGATAAAAAATTACGCGAAATTTCTGACGAATTTCATATTTCACAATCGAGAATATCGCGTATAATACAATCAGGCTTGGACAAAATTAAAAAAGATTTAGCAAAACAAGGGATACTGTAAAAAATGAAAACAATATTTGAGAAGAGCAACGGAACAGATGGGATAAATTTAACAGATGAAAAAATTGACTTATCCTTTCTGAATGATAATCTTACGAGAAAAGAAGCTATCGGATTACCACAAATTGGAGAATTGGAAGTAATGCGCCACTACAAAGAGTTATCTGATAGAAATTTCTGCATAGAAAAAGGATTCTATCCTTTAGGTTCTTGCACAATGAAATATAACCCCAAAGTTAACGAATTTCTTTCAGCTTTAGAAGGATTTGGTGCTTTACACCCACTTTCTGATGATGAAGATTCACAAGGCGCACTTGAGTTAATGTATAACTTACAAGAAGCCCTTAAAACAGTAACAGGAATGGACGCTGTAACTTTACAACCATCAGCTGGTGCTCACGGTGAATTGACTGGCATGATGGTTATTAAAAAATATTTTGAAGTGAAAGGAGATAACCGTAAAAAAGTTATTATCCCTGATTCTGCTCACGGCACAAACCCAGCGAGTGCTAAGATGTGCGGATTCGATATTGTAGAAATTAAATCAAATGAAAAAGGTCAGGTTGATATCGACGCCTTAAAGTCTGTATTGGATAAAGATGTAGCTGCGATTATGATGACAAATCCTAACACATTAGGTATTTATGAAGAAAATGTTTTAGAGATTTCAGAATTAATGCATACAAACGGCTCACTTCTATACTATGATGGAGCAAACTTTAACGCAATTATGGGACACACAAATCCAAAATTAATGGGGTTTGATGTCGTGCATTTGAACTTGCACAAAACAATGGCAACCCCTCACGGTGGCGGAGGTCCTGGTGCTGGTCCTGTTGGAGTTGTTGAACATTTAAAAGAATTTTTGCCAACACCAATTATAGCATTTGATGGAAATAAATACTACAGAAATTACGATTTAAAACACTCTATCGGATCAGTAAAGGGGTTTTATGGTAATTTTGGAGTTTTAATAAGAGCTTACGCATACATCTTAATGATGGGTAAAAATCTAAAAAATGCTTCTGAAAATGCTGTTTTAAATGCAAATTACCTTAAAGAAAAATTAAAAGGATATTTTGATTTGCCTTATGATGAACCTTGCATGCACGAATTTGTATTATCAGGTGAAAAACAAAAACACGAAAGTGGTGTTTCAACATTAAACATAGCAAAAGCATTAATGGATGAAAACACACATCCGCCAACTGTCTATTTCCCATTAATTGTTCACGAAGCTATAATGATAGAACCTACTGAATCTGAAACAAAAGAAAAAATGGATGAATTCGTTGACGTAATGATAAAAATTGCGAAAGAAGCAAAAGAAAATCCTGAAAAAATCATTTCAGCTCCTCATACAACTCCTATAAAAAGGGTTGATGAAACACAAGCTGCAAGACATCCAGATTTAAAATTTACGGAATAACTATGACAGAATCAAACAAAAAGAAAAAAGTAGCATTTCCCCATATGGGATTAATATATGTAGCGTGGTCAGCAGCACTAAGAAAAGTAGGTGTTGAACCTTTCATTCCTCCATACACGAGTAAAAAAACTCTTTCCTTAGGCACAAAGCATTCACCTGAAGCTATTTGCTTGCCTTACAAATTAATTTTAGGGAATTTTGTTGAAGCATTAGAAGGTGGGTCTGATTACGTTGCAATGATTACATCACCTGGCATTTGCAGACTTGGAGAGTATGGTAAATGTATTCAAAATGCTTTGCACGATCTTGGTTATGATGCAAGATATATAGAATTGCAATTATATGATGGGATTGAAGGAATGTACAGATTTTTGAGAGAACTTACTGAAAAAAACAATCCTGTACTATTTGCAAAAGCTATAACTCTAGCAATACGAAAAGTATTTTTAATTGACGATTTGGAAACCAAATTAGCTTATCTAAGAGCAAGAGAAATAAAAATAGGTGATGCAGAAAAAGCATTTAATAAAGCTGTAAAAATTGTTGAAGCTGAAGACTCTTTATCAAAACTTAAAAACGCTAAAAAACTTGCTTTTGCAGAAATGGATAAAGTCAAAATTGATACTACAAGAGAAATTTTGCACGTTGATATTACAGGCGAAATATTTTTGGTTTGTGATCCGTTTTCAAATCAAAATATTGAAAGAGAACTTGGGAAAATGGGAGTTGAAGTTAGAAAAAGTTTGACAGTAAGCAGTTTTTTGAAAGATGCAATTATCCCTAAAGTGTTTAAAAAAGGCGAAACGCACTTGGAAAGAGCTAACAGACTTGCCAAACCTTATCTAATGAGAGATATCGGCGGAGATGCACTAGAATGCGTATCTGATGTTGCATATGCTAATGAACGAGGCATAGATGGTATTATTCACATAAGTCCGTTTACATGTATGCCAGAAATCATGTCACAAAACATCTTTCCTTCTATGAGAGAAAATTGTGAAATTCCAATTTTACCATTAATTATGGATGAACAAACCGGAAAAGCTGGTTATTTAACCAGACTGGAAGCCTTTGTTGACTTAATGAGAAGAAGAAAACGTAAACTTGAAATAGAAAAAAAACAATTAACAACCACTACCGTTTAGATTTTATAAAAAAGGATAATTAAATTATGCTAAAACTATATAGAGATACAGTTAAAATCACAAATGAAAACATAATTTTAGCGACTCCACTTATACTTTTTATGTGGATATTAAGCCTTTATATTGCATACTCAAAAAGCGCAGTTGGTTCAATACCACTACTTTTACTTACATCTGTTACTATTCTCTTAATGACAAGCGCATTTTTATCAGGCTGGTTTTATATGGTAAAAAAAGCTATACACCTTTCAAAGCAAGTTTTTGTATTAGATTCTGACAGATCAAGAGCTATACTGAATTTAATAAAAACTATACCTGCAGGCATAGGTAAATATTTTTTATCATTTTTAACACAAATAGTAGTTTCAATAATTATTTATATTTTGATCGGACTTGCTATATACAAAATAGGTATATTATTTATAGGTGATATAGGGATTGATGCTACACAATTAAAAGCAATTTTATCATCTTCAACGACCGAAATTAAAGCATTTCTTGATTCGTTAACTTTTGAACAGTTGATAAAATTAAATAACTGGAATTTACTATTAATGTGTACAACTTCGCTACTTTCATTTTTACTTATGCTTTGGATACCTGAAATTATGTACAATACAAAAAATTCTTTCATTGCTTTATTCAGTTCTATAAAAAAAATATTTAAAAAGCCATTGAAATCAATAAAATTATTCATATTTATTACCATACTTAATTTTGTATTAACATTAATAAATTCTTTTTCAATGATTAGTCCGTTTATATACTTTTTAATAATGATATTGTACTTCTATTTCCTTGTGTATTTGGTTGTGTTAATATTCACTTATTATGACAGAGAATTCTCAGAACAATAAAGTAATAGCAATTGTAGGGCCTACAGCTAGTGGAAAAACTGCTTACTCAATAGAATTAGCAGAAAAACTAGACGGCGAAATTATCTCTGCCGACTCACGATTAGTCTATAAAGGCTTTGATATTGGTACTGCTAAACCAACAATTCAGGAACGCAAAAACATTCCACACCACATGATAGATATTATTGAGCCAGAAGCTGACTATTCTGTAGGACTGTATGCAAAAGAGGCAAAAAAAATAATTCGTGAAATTCTATCAAGGGGGAAAACTCCAATTATAGTTGGCGGTACAGGTTTATACACAAACGTTTTACTGATGAATTACGATTTACCTCAAGTTGAACCTAATTATGAACTAAGAAATCAATTAAAACAAGAAAATAATTTACACGAAACATTACAAGAATTAGATATAGAAACAGCTCAAACAATTGAACCTCAAGACAGAAAAAAAATAATTCGTGCAATTGAAATCATAAAAACGACAGGCAAAAAACTCTCACAAGTAAGAGGAATAAACCAACAGGAATTTGAAGTTGAATGGCTCGGAAGAAACTTTACAAGAGAAGAATTGTATCAACGCATAAACAAACGAGTTGATATAATGCTAGAAGATGGCTTAATCGAAGAAACTCAAAAATTACTTCAAAAACATGGGCGTATAAATAATATTTTATACACTATCGGATATCAGGAAATGGTAGCCTATCTCGACGGAATTCTATCTCTAGATGAGGCTGTGGAAAAACTTAAGCAAAATACCAGACGTTACGCAAAACGACAACTTACTTGGTTTAGAAAAAATGAAAAAATTCAATGGAATATTTACCCTGAAACATTGAAAAAATAACTCTTATTGTGCTAAAATTTAATTAATAATAAGAGGGATACGAATATGAACATAAAACGTTTTGGTATTATAACTGGTTGTATTGTAGGCAGTATATATTTGATATTTTTACTTCTGCCATTAATATTATCACCTATTTTAAATTCATACGTACCAAAAATAAATACAATGGCACAAGAATTAACAGGCTTTAAAATCAAATTAGAAAATTTAAAAGTAATTACAACCCCAAAACTAACTGCTGGATTAAAAATCGGCTCTATTGACGTATCACTTCCTACTAATGAACAAATCGTGAAAGTTGACAATTTCAATATTAAATTAGGATTATTGCCGATTTTTATAGGGAAAATCGAACTAGATTCTGTTGGTTGTGATTTGGCATCTGCGACATTACAAGTACAAAAAGACGGACATTTTTATATTGAAGAATTTTTACCTAAAGCTGATCCAGATAAAACCGAATCAATTCAACAACCAGTAACAGGTTTACCTTTAGGAATAAAACTTTCCAACAAATTGCCTAATATATCAGCAAAAAACTACAATCTGACTTTTGTTGATATGGGGACTCAAAAACAATATTCTTTATTTGGAAAAGATTTAAAAATAACCGATTTTGTACTAGATAAAAAAATTAAAATATCCACAAATGGTGCAATAACTCTGGACAACACTAAACCCTTCAATTTTGATATTAAAATCTTCAACCGTTTAATGCCAAATCTAAATTTGCACGAGCTTGTATTCACACCACAAGTAGCTTCTCAACCAACACAAGCTACTGTCCAGAATTTCAATATAATTGATATTTTTAAAGGCTTACAAAAAACTCAATTGACTGCGGATTTTAAAACAGACATTGAAACTTCAGGCAGCTTTGCATCACCTATAATCAATGGGTTTGCAACAATCGATAAAATATCAATGCTAGTTGATGATAAAAAATTACCTGAAAGTAATATTCAATTTAAGGCTAAAGGTAATAATTTAGACTTAGATATGAATTTATATTCTACAAATGATGAAAAAACAACACTTGTAGGAAAATTTAAAACTGGAAAAAATGCGAATATTGATATGAATTTTATATCGAATGCTCAAATTAACAATATATTTAGAATTATAAATAGTATAGCTAAATCATTTAACTTCAATGATTTAGAAACTTTGACCGCAACTGGTGCTATTGATGCAAATTTTTCAATAAAATCAGATCTTAATAAACTAAACACAGAAGGATATTTTAAAATCCCTTCAGCTAATATTGCATACAAACTGTATAATATCGCAATAGAAAAAATAAACGCAGATATTGACTTTACCAATATGCTTAACATAAAAAATATTAGTTTTGAAATTTTTGATCAACCATTAAAAACATATGGTACAATTCAAAAAAATTCTGAAACTGATATTCACATTTTAGCAGACAAACTTTCAATAAAAGGTCTTGTAGCTGCTGCAGGACAAATACAATTACTAAAAGAAAATAATTTCAATTCTGGCTCTATTTCTCTTGATGCTGCATTAAAAGGTAAGTTGACTTCAATTATACCAAGCATCAATTTTTCTATAAACAATTTAGACATAAAAAATAATCCGACAGATACACGTATAACAATGCCTGTTGCAACTTTAAAAATCAATAACAATAATAATAAATTTATAGGGGATTTAAACGCAAATAACTTCCAAATTTTTAATCCACTAGCAACTATCGCACTTCCGAATGCAAATATTGAGATTAACGAACAAGATATTATTATAAAAGAAGCATACTTACTTTTTAATAAATCTCGAATTGATATTATCGGCAAAATCACAAATTACATAACAGAAAAACTTGCAATTGATATCAAAGCACAAGGTAACATTTTGGCGACTGACTTAAAAAACATGATTCCTAAAGAAATGCAATATATGGTATCAGGAACAGGTCAAATGCCTTTATCCGCCACAATCAACGGCAATCTTAAATCGCAAGATATTGGTATCAACATAACTGCAAATCCTAAAAATTATTTCTCTCTATTAGACATTGACGCATTAAGAGGTAAATCTACGATTATTAATTCTAATATTAAAATTAGTGATGACTCTGCAAAATTTACAAACACCGTCATATACGTAAATGATTTAAACACGCCAATCGCAAAATTAGACGGTTCAATAAATAAATTATCTCAAACTCAAAATCTGGACTTAAAATTATCAGTTCCTAACAAAATCAATTTTGTAATTCCAGGCTTTAAAAAATCTAATTTAGCAATTAAAGGAGATATCAGTATTATAGGCACCGCTCTAAATCCAATACTAAAAGGATTTATCACAATCCCAACAATTACAATGCCTGAAATGGATTTGACAATGACTAATCTTGTTGCAAATTTAAACGGACCTATAATGTTAGGAAACGGAACACTTCAAACATTCCAATTTGGAGGAATCGTGGCAAACAACCTAGCAACCCAATTTGCATTAAAGAATTATGAAACTTTCTATTTAACAAATTTAGTTGGAGATACTTTTGATGGTAAGATTTCAGGCGACATTTCTTATGGGATAATGAATGGAAAAACAACTGTTAACCTAAAAGGTTCAAATATGAATGCGCTTAAAGCAATAGAAGGCGCTGCAGGAATTAAAAATGCGCTATCTGGCACTCTTGGCTTTAATTGCAATATTGCAACTCAAGGTGCTACAGACATTGATATAATGAAAAACTTAACAGGTAAAGTAACTTTTGATATCAATAACGGCAAATTTTTAAATATTGGTCGTTTTGACAACTTACTATATGCTCAAAACATTTTAGGCAATGCCATCTTAAAAACCGCAGTTACTGCAATAACCAACACACCATTAGTTCAAAACACTGCTGAATTCAAAGATATCAAAGGTGAATTAACATTCAGCAATGGCTGGGCTGATATCAAGTCAATAACTTCATCTGGACCATTAATGTCATATTACATAAATGGCAAATACAATCTATTAAATGCAACAACTAATGTTATAATCCTTGGACGCTTAGATTCAAAAGTTGTATCTATTTTAGGGCCTTTAGGTGATTTGTCAGTTGATAAACTCACTTCTTACATACCAAAATTTGGAGCTCTTACTGCAATGCTAATTGATTCAATGACCACAGATCCAGCAAAGGAAAACACCGAATTCTTGCCTGCTTTGACAACTGGCTCAGAAGAATACAAAGATTTCAAAGTTGAATTTAATGGTGGTATTGATAGTACATCATCTGTAAAATCATTCAAATGGCTATCTAATTGCGATACATCAGCAATTAATATCAAAGATGATTTTAATAATACGGTAAACGCTGTAAAACAAGATTTTGAAGCTACAAAAGACGCCTTAAAAAATTCTTTGCAGGATTCTAAACAACAACTTTTAGATGCAAAAGAAGAATTAAAGAACTTGTTCAAATTCTAAAGGATACAAGCCAGAATCATTAATAACATAGAACCAATTTGCATAGCAGTTGACATATTTTGCACAAATTTGTTGCTATCATATTTTGATGCACTTTTTTGAGCTTTATAAGCACTTGAAATCCTATTTAGGCGAGTTTGTTCATCATCATTATCAAAACGAGTTCCAAACATAGCGTTTTCAAGCCTTGCCAGACGATTATTCATAGTGTCATGCCCATAAGAACGTCTTAGCAAAGAATTTTCTAGTGTTGAAATATTAGCTTTTTTTACAGGGAAAAACGTTCCTCTAGTCTGACCAGAATTATAAGCATCATAATCAAATTCAACAGGCGATTCATATCGTTCCAAATGATAATCCATATCCATAGGTTCAACATCATCATAATAAAAATCATTTGAAGATTGCGCAATCAAATTATCCATAAAACTTCTAGGTTTTAGTTCAGCCTTTAATCTATCAACACGAGTTGCTAAATCTTCATTATTTACTTTGCCGAATGTTTTTTCTTCAAGAGCAGAAAGCCTTTGTTTTATATCTTTTTTCGGATAAGTCTGATTAAATACAATTTTTTCCAGTTCATCAACCGCAGGATATTGAATATTTGCATCAGCAATTGGTTCTTGAGAAACCCAACTATCACTTTCTTCAGCAAATGTGTCTTCTTTAGGCTCAATTTCTTGTCCAATTTGATCAGCAGACACATCTTGTTTAAGTTTGGCAATACGAGTGGCAACACTTCCATTCCTTGAAGAACCGTAAACAGAGGTTTCAATCCGATTTAAACGAGAATTATCATCTTCACCATCATATTGAAACCCATATAAAACATTCTCTATTTTGGACAAAGTTGGTGTATAAGTACTCGCCAACGAAAAAGAATTAACCACAAAAAGCATTAATAAGGATATTATAATTTTTTTCATAATTCACTCCTTATTGAAAGGATAGATTTTTTTATGATTAAATTCTATCCAACAATTTTGTGGTTTTATAATGAACAGAAACGAGAGTTTTTAGCTAAATAAAAAGCACTAGATT
>SUTY01000039.1 GCA_015152455.1 Cyanobacteria bacterium SIG32 | reverse complement strand
TATCTTTAATACATTGACCAGAATAAATCAAGTTGTTAACATCATTCAAAGCATCAAAGTTTCTGATTGTTGTAACACCATGTTTTTTGAACATTTTAGCGTGTAAGTTGATGATATCTCTAGGTTGAGAATCAAGCCCTACAACGTTTACGCCACGAGCTAATGATTGTAAGTTTACATCAGGACCTACAGCAGCTCTGATTTTATCCATAGTTTCAAATGCGTTTTCATTGCAGTAGAAAATTGGAGATTGAAATCTCGCACCACCTGCAACTTCAAAGTGATTAATACCTGCTGCAACAGCTGATTGCAATGCAGGGATAAAGTCATCAACGAATACTCTTGCGCCATAAACGGATTGAAAACCGTCTCTGAAAGAAGTATCCATAACTTTAATAAGTTTCTTTCCCATAATATATTTCCTTTCGTTTAATGTGTCCTAACCACGAGCCTTGATAACGGCAAGTGCAATTGCAATAGCTTCATCATCTGAAGAAGCTGATCTTTTTGAAGGTTTTTCAGCTACAAAAACCTGTTCAGGGAATAATTGGTTTAAATAACCAACTACCTTTGACATGATCATCATACCGATAATCAAAATACATAAGAAAGTCAAAACAAATCCAATACCTAAAAGCATTATAAACAGACCTTCTCCAATAACTGTGTCTAGCATAATATATCTCCTATCGTAAGTACAAATTCGTTTCCGTTATTTTCAAGAACTAATTCGCCTGAATCATTAATCGATTTGGCATATCCTTTTTTTACTTCATTCAATACCTGAACACAAATTTCAGTATCCAAAAAAGAAGCCCTTGAAATATAATTTGATTTTATAAATTCAAATCCATTTGTCAAAAATTCATCATAATTAGCAAAAAATTTATCCGACAACTGTTGGATAAATTCATACATGTCAATATTCTTATTTAATTCCAAATTCAATGAAGTTACAACTTTATCAGGAATAGCATCAACATCATCTTGTTTGGCATTAAGATTAACACCAATACCTAACACAAGACCTTTGAATGTAGAACCTTGCATAACAGTTTCTGATAATATTCCAGCAATTTTTTTACCATTGATTAATACATCATTTGGCCATTTTATCTGAGTTTGTAAACCATATTCCTCTAATAATTCACACAAAACCACAGATAAATATTGAGTTAAATTTGAATATATTTCATTAAATGAATTAGAAGGTTTAAGGACAAATGATAAAAATACATTACCATCACCTAGATCAACCCATTTACGATCAAATCTTCCTCTTCCTAAAGTTTGTTTAAGAGCATGGACAATAGTTTTATCTTCCAAAACATCAAGATTGTTTTTGGCGTAAATGTTAGTAGAATCAACACTATCGAGTGTAATTATTTTCATTTCTCCCTCTAATTTCATATACAGTAATTGTATAACAAACACAAAATATTTGCCAATTTTTTTAAATTGAGTTAAAATAAGTTCAGAGGAGAGAGGAAAATGAGTCACGGCGGACACTGGGTCTTTAATACAGTAATTGGTGGACATGCTCTATCATTCAATTTAGATACCATTTTTACAATGTGGTTTGCCATGACTGTGGTGTTACTTTTTGCATTTATAGCTACAAGAAAATTATCTATAATTCCCAATAAATTACAAGCAATTTCTGAGGCATTAATGCGATTTTTCTGGGGTATTTTGGATACCATGATTCCTAGCGACAACAGAAAACATGTACCTCTCGTAGCTTCTTTATTTTTATTTATACTAATAGCAAATTTAATGGGTCAATTGCCATTAAGATTAATACACCTTAAGTCTGGTGAATTAGCTTCCCCAACTAATGACTTAAACCTAACCGCTGCAATGGCAGTTATTGTTCTAGTTTATTACGTATTCATGGGTGTTAAAAAGAAGGGACCAAAATTCTTTTTACACGAATTAAGTTTTACAGGAATAATCATGGGACTTGTCGAAGTGTTAGAAATGGTAACAAGACCTTTAAGTTTGGCAATCCGTCTTTTTGCAAACATATTTGCAGGCGAGATTTTGGTAACAGTAATGTTAGGTGTCTGTGCATACTTTTTACCGTTACCTATAATGTTGTTTGAATTATTGGTTGCATTTATTCAGGCAACGGTATTTATGATGTTAACTATAGCATATGTATCATCAGCAACAGGTGATGAGCATTAATTTATAAGGAGAATAAAATGGAAGAGTTAAAAACAATTTCAGATTTAGCACAATTAGGTGGCGGTGTAGCTATCGGTTTTGGTGCAATTGGTGCAGGACTTGGTATTGGTGTTGCAACAAAAGGTTTGATGGATGCAATATCAAGACAACCAGAAGTAGCTGGTAAAGCATTCGGTTTCTTCTTGTTGGGTGCAGCACTTGCAGAGGCTTGTGCTTTGTACGCATTCGTTATCGCAGCTAAATTAGTAGGATTGATGTAGTGGAATTTAACGCAACATTTTTAGTATCAGCAATAAGTTTTATCGTGTTCGTTTTTTTGATGAACAAAATTTTCTATGCACCGCTTGAAAATATAATCATGGAACGTGAAAAACTTGTTGATGATACTTTAAATGAAGCTAAACGTTCAAAAGACGAAACCACTAGCCTTTTACTTGATCGTGAAAACAAACTTAACCAAACTGTTATTGATTGCAAAACAATAATTAATGAAAAAGTTGCAAATGCTAACAGTAAAGCTAAAGTTTTAGCAGAAAAAACAAAGGCTGAAGCGAATTCTGATATAAACAGACTAAAAATGGATTTGGACAATAATACTATGAATATCAGAAACGAGTTGAATAATTCTACAAAAGAGATTGCGGAACAAATTGTTGGTAAAATTTTAGGGTAAAACATGGCTGATTTTTGGAATTTAATCGTACAATCGAATACATTTAATTTTGCAATATTAGCAATTATTATTGCAATTGTTTGTGCAAAAATTAACATGCCTAAAGTCATTGAAGATATCAGAAACGAAATTGCATCTGCCATAGAAAAAGCTATTGAAGAAAAAAAAGAAGCTGAAAAAGAATTAAAAAAGACTATAAAAATTGTCAAAAATACAGATCTAGAAATTCAAGAAAAAATAGCAAATGCAAACCAAAACGCCAAACTTCTTTCTGATGAAATAAACAAAAATTCTAAGATTACAGTACAACAAATAAAAGATAGTGTTGAGCGAATTATAAAAGCAGAAGAAAAGAAGCTCGGAGCAAAATTAACCAATGAAACTATTAAAAATTCTATTGAGTTAGCTAAAGAAAATATTTTACAAAAATTGAACGAAGATATAAACCTACATAATAGTTTCATTGAAAAAAGTATTGAAGAATTGGATAAAATAAAGTTATGATTATTTCACAAACCGCAAAAACATACGCAAAAGGACTTGTTCTAACAACACAAAATGGAGCAACATCTTGTGATGCGATTTTAGAAGAATTAAATAACGTTAAAAATATTATCAAATCTTCTGACGACTTGAATGGCGTTTTGAACTCTCCTGCGGTTACAACAGAACAAAAGTTGTTAATCATTCAAGATATTTTTCAAAATAAAGTTTCTGAAAATACTTTCAACTTTTTAAAACTTCTTGCAGAGAAAAACAGATTTAACGAATTTGCACAAATTATAGAAGCATTTAAACAAGAGCTTGATATTATAAACGGAATTCAAAGAGTTCAAGTTGTTTCTGCTATTGAATTAACAGAAGAATATAAACAAAAAATTATAACCAAATTAAGTGAAAAATTAAACAAAACAATTATTACAGATTGGCAAATTGATGATTCTATCATAGCTGGTTTGGTTATAAAAATAAACGACGATATTATTGACACAAGCATAAAAAATAAACTTGAAAATTTAAGTAAAATAAAGGGGAACTTATGATAAAACCTGATGAAATTAGTTCTATTATAAAAAATAGAATACAAAATTACGAATTACAAACCGAAGTTTCAAATACTGGCAGTGTACTTGAAGTTGGAGATGGAATCGCAAGAATTTACGGTTTACGCAACGTAATGGCAAGCGAACTTGTTGTATTTGAAGATGGAAAAGAAACTCTTGGTATTACAATGAACCTTGATGAGGACAATGTAGGGGCAGTAATTCTTGGGGAATATACTCAAATCAAAGAAGGCATGACTGTAAAAACAACAGGCAGAATTGCATCTGTTCCAGTTGGTGACAACTTAATAGGTAGAATCATAGACCCAACAGGTAAACCTATTGATGGCAAAGGTGATTATGAATATACAAAAACACGTCCTATTGAACGTGTTGCACCAGGTATTGTTGCTAGAAAATCAGTTCACGAACCGCTTTTAACAGGGTTAACTTCAATTGACGGCTTAACTCCAATTGGTCGAGGTCAACGTGAACTTATTATCGGTGACAGACAAACAGGAAAAACTGCTATTGCAATAGACACCATCATAAACCAAAAAGGTAAAGATGTTATTTGTATTTATGTCGCAATAGGTCAAAAAGCATCAACGGTTGCACAATTAGCAAAAACTCTTGAAGATAAAGGGGCAATGGAGTACACAATTATTGTATCCGCAACTGCTGATGAATCAGCTCCTCTACAATACATAGCACCATTTGCTGGTGTTACAATTGGCGAAGAATTTATGGAACAAGGTAAATCTGTTCTAATTGTATATGACGATTTATCAAAACACGCTCAAGCATACAGAGCAATGAGCTTGTTATTAAAAAGACCTCCTGGACGTGAAGCATACCCAGGTGACGTTTTCTATTTACACTCAAGATTATTGGAACGTGCAGTTAAACTTAATGATGAATTAGGTGGTGGAAGTATTACTGCACTACCAATTATTGAAACCCAAGCTGGTGACGTTTCAGCTTATATTCCAACAAACGTAATTTCAATTACTGACGGACAAATTTTCTTGGAAACAAACTTGTTCAACGCAGGCGTAAGACCAGCAATTAACGCAGGTATTTCAGTATCACGTGTTGGTGGTGCGGCTCAAACAAAAGCGGTTAAACAAGTTGCTGGGAAGTTAAGACTTGATTTAGCTCAATTTAGAGAATTAGAAGCATTTGCACAATTTGCTTCAGACCTAGATCAAGCAACAAAAAATCAATTGCTTCGTGGCGAAAAATTGACAGAAGTCCTAAAACAACCACAATATAATCCTCTAAGCGTTGCAGAACAAGTTAGTATTCTTTTCGCTGCAAACGAAGGATTGCTTGATGATATAAAAACAAATGAGATTAGTAAATTTAAAAAAGAATGGTTTGTTCACTTAAACGCTAATCTAAAAGCGCTTGCTGATAACTTGAATGACGGTAGTGCGCTTTCAGATGACGACAAAACTGAGTTAAGAAAGGCACTTGAAGAATTTAGAAAAACATTCTAAGGTAAATTATGGCTAATTTAAAAGATATCAAAAACAGAATACAAAGCGTTCAAAGCACAAAAAAAATTACTCGTGCTATGAAGATGGTTGCTGCAGCAAAAGTCAAACGTGCAGAAAATTTAGTAAAAGCATCACGACCATTTACTGCTGAATTAAATACTATGTTTGCAAAACTTTTAAATTCAATAGGTAATATCAACAACGCAAACATAAAAATTAAATCTGCAATTGATAATTACCCTTGCCTTTTAAAAACCAGACATGTAGATGAGGTAGGGATTCTTGTAATCACCTCAAACAAAGGTCTTGCAGGTGCTTATAATGCAAACGTTATTAGAAAAACGCTAAAACTTATTGAAGAATACTCTTCAAAAGGGATTAAAAGCAAATTGTTCGTTGTAGGACAAAAGGGCATTTCAATTCTTTCCAAACGTTGTAAAAACTTAAACTGTGAAATTGTCGGTGAATATCTAAATGTTGCTAATAATCCAACACCTCAAGGAGCACAAATAATTACAGAAGATATTGCTCAGTATTTTGTCAGTGAAAAAATAGATAAGATTGAAATTGTAACAACACGTTTCAAAAACATGATGAGCTATTTTGTTGAAGATTGGGTAGTTTTGCCTGTGCAACCTCCTGAAATTGAAGAACACCATAAAATAGATCCTCTAATGGAATTTGAACCTAATCAAGAAAGTATTTTACAAAAAATAGTTCCTTTGTATATCACAAATATCATTTATCAGGCATTATTAGAAGCGCAAGCAAGCGAATTAGCATCAAGAATGACTGCCATGTCTGCAGCTACAACAAACGCAGAAAAAATGCTTAATGAATTATCTATTCAATATAATAAAACCAGACAGTTCGCTATCACACAAGAGCTAATTGAAGTAGTTTCTGGTGCAAACGCACAAAATTAATCGTTTAAAATTTTACTTGATGTGAAATTATTCAAAAATGCTAAGTTTTCAGGTTTTAACATATTGCTTGCTGGAGATTGTTGTTGTGCAAGCATAGCCTTGCGTTTTTCTTCGCTTTTCTTTGTCATGTGAATATTAAGTTTTGGAATACCAACACCTAATACAACACCTGAGAATACATAACCAGCCAATTGAGCAATTGTTAAGTAACGCAACTTAGTTTTTGTTAATTTATCCGCTTTAGGTACTGATTTTAACATTTCAATAAATGTTAGAGGTTTGCCATCTTTAACAGTAGAAATTCCTGCTTTTTTCAATGCAGCATAAAGGATTTCATCTCTGGTTTTGCCAACAAGTTTCAAGTCAACATTATTTCTACGTTTGTATAATGCACTTAAGCCTTTTTGAGTGCCTTTTTGTACAAAATTACCAAGAACCAACCAGCTCAAGAATCCTAATGTATCTTTTACTGTTGCTTCTCTTAATTCATCTTTATCACGAGTTGACAAAAATCTTGACATAATTGTCAAACCATAAACAAGTTTAAATTGGTTTAATGTTGGAGTTAAACCTTTATACTGAATACCTTTAAGGAATGGTTTATCCATCAAAGCATATACACCAGCACCAAATGCAGTTGCAGTAAGAGCTTTTTTAACTTTAAATCCAAATGATTTGTCTTTTTCTCTGCCTTCAACACCTACAAAACCATCACTACCTGTTTTCTTTTTAGTAAGATAGATGTTTATAGGTTGAATAGACATACCAATAGCTGACGCAAGTCCTAGTCCTAATAAAGAACGACGCATACCAAAGTTTTTCAAGTGTTTTACAAATTTAACATCAGCTAAATTAGTAGCTTCTTTGAATGAAGTTAAAACTTTATCTTTAAATAATGTTTTAGACATAGATGTAACATTATCAACGATATCATTTAATGAAGCCTTAACTTCTTTACCTCCAGACATCATTTTAACTTCTGATTCAACACCTAAATCATCAAGAACAATGTGTCTAAGCATTGCAGTATTATCTTTTGAAGAAGTGTTAACTTCATTTACCAAGGTTTTTGCAAACGCTTTTTGAGCATCTTCAGATAAATTAACACCTTCATTATTAGTAATACTTGCGGCTACTTTAGCAGCATAATCTTCAACATTAGCAACACCACCGTGAGCTTGTAAAGAATCGAACTGCATTTTACTCATAATATCAACCGCATCAGAATCCGCAAAAACTTTTTGCGCTTTGATACCATATTTAGAGTTAATAACATTTGATAATAAGAAACCAGCAATAGGAGCATAAATTAAGCCCACACCTGCGTGGTTAATAGTACCGCTCGCTTCACGACGGAATGTTTCAATACCTGCATCCGCACCACGAGTAAAATCTGTCATTGTTCTTGGAGCAACCATACAGGTAAAGTCAACTGCAGTTGCACCCCAAGCCTGGTTTGTATTCAAAAATCTTAAAAGTTGAACGCCTCCGTTCATCATACCATCAAGAACGCCACCAAATGCAGGTTGCTGAGTTTGGTGTTTATTATCTTTTCTTGTATTCAATTGTTGGCTATTTATATGTTGAATTTTCATGATTTTTCCTATTAATTATTTAAAAAATGATTTGAAAGTTGGTGAACTATTTTTGATTTGGTCTTTTAAAAAACCATCCGTCGAATTCACCGAGGCTGCTAGTGCTTTTAATTCAGCTTCACGCTTTTTATTTGTTTGGGTTCTTGTATATAGTGGGATAAAAACGCCCAATGCTAATAGTGAAAATGCAATGTTACCTACTTGGCATACAGAACGTAAGTTCTTAGCAGTTTTACCTACCACTTCATCAGAAGATTTCAGACTAACATCTTTTACCCAATGAACAAGTTTTTTCCACATATTTGCATCTTTTGGTAATTCTTTTACGCTATTTAATAATTTAACGTCTGGTTTAACTTTTTCAATCAAAGTTGCAACACCTTTTGCCGCATAATCACCCAAAAAATACAAACTTGAGAAAGTCGCAATATCACGAATTGTAGCTTCTCTTAGTTCATTTTTATCTTCGGCAACCGCCATACGGCTTGCGAAAGTTGCAGTGGAAATTATCCTTGCTTGATCCATTGTAGGAAAAACACCCTTAAATTGCAACATCTCTTTTCCTGGTAATTTACCACCCATTGATAAGAAAGCTACACCAAGCATTGAACCAATAGAAATAATTTTTTGTTTTAGAAGTGCACCTTTTTCTTGTGGTGTTAATTCTTTTTGATTTTTGTCTTCACCATAATCTTTGTAAATAGGCGCACCTTTAACACCAGATTGTTTTGCCGTTAACCAGCGGTTCAAAGGTTGCATAGAAATAGCTAAAGGAATGATTGCAAACATTCCAAGCGCACTCTTCCAATTGACAAGTTTGATTGATTTGTTAATAAATTTAGCGAAATCGTCTGCACCTTTAATACCGTTTTTCTCAACAGCTTTATGTACATTAACAAAGTCTTCCAAGTAACCTTTTAAGTTTTTAGAAAGAACTTTGCCGTCTAATTCTAAATGCTCAGTCATGTGAGTTGCATTGGCAATATCACGATAACCTCTATCAAATAATTTGTGAGGTTTCTTTAATCTTGCAGATGGGTTTTGAGTTGATTTAACAAGTTTTTTAACTCCTACTTCAAGATCAAAATCTTTGAAGGCTTTTTTAGATGAGCCATCAACACCAGTTAAATCATTCAAGAATGAAGTTATTGCATTATTTAGTCTTTCTTCGCCAGTGCCTTGAGCATTTGTCATATACTTTTGAACGACTTTCAAAGACTCTTCATTAGCCAAGACTTTTGACATACCTTTAATACCTTTGAAAGCGCCAGTTTTTTCAAGTAATGCTGCAATACCCATTACAATATAACCTGGCAATAAACAGTTAACAATCAGACCTGAAGATTCACGTCTGAATGCTTCCATACCAGCGTAAGCATTTGATTCTTTAGTTTCAATAATAGTTCTTGGAACAATTGCAGTAGATAAGTCTAATACAGACACATTAAGCATTGGATTACGCTCACAAGCCTGCACGCCTTGTAAAAGCAATTCTCCAAGACCACCAAAAGAAGGTTGTTGCAAATTTTGCACTTCTTGAATAGGGGCATATTTCTTGTTTTCTACACTACTTATTCTACTAATCATAACTTGTCTGGTTTTTCCGAATACTCCGATTATAACAAGAGTACATTACAAATAAAAGTACTAAAAGCTGAAAATTGCCTAAATGGAGAGAAATGTTAAGTTAATGTAAAGAGAAGTTTTTAAATATTTTTATAAAAATAGCAATTTTTAAATATTTCAATCAATTTTATACAAAAAAATTAACAACGAAGATAAATAAAAAGCTGTTTTTCTATTTTTTTTAGACTAAAAGCAAATGTAAATATTTGTAACAAATTCAACGCCAACTTCTATTTGACACTAAATTTTGAGATTTTTTATAAAAATTATAGCTTCGTCACGACATGTAACATCACCATTCAACTGAGCATCATAAAGAGCATTAACTATGTTACCTAAAACAGGAGATGGTGTAATATTTAAAATAGACATAATTTCATTACCAGAAAGCAATTTCGGCAACGGCTTTAAAGTTTCTTTTTTATCTAAATAAAAATTGAGCAATCTAGTGAGTGATGAAATATTTTTATTAACAATCTCATCAGTAATTTCAGGACCTCTTGCTGAAAGCCTGTCAGCCATTGCTAAAACAATATTATCAATAGAATTTCTATCCATACGTCTGACATAACGCATCATAATTTTTTCATTCACATCATCAGCTGACATTACATTTGACGGATATATATGGTACTTAATCATCAGCGAAATGTATTCTGTTTGTTTATTTGAAAAATTCATACTTTTTAGTAAATCATGAGCCAATTTAGAACCTACGTCATCATGTTTAATAAATCTATGACGCCCATCAATAATTGACCAGGTCGAAAATTTGCCAATATCATGTAAAAATCCAGCTAATCTTAAATGCGCAATCCTCGAAAATCCACCAAAATCAACTGTATCAAGATGTTCTTTAAGCTGCTCTGATAAAGAATTATATATTGCAGTAACTTGCCTTACAGTTTCAATAGAATGATTAAACAAATCCAAATGATGATGAGAATTAGGCGGAACCTGTTTTAATTCATTTATGACTGGGAAAATTAATTCTAATAATCCGCATTCATCCATCTTCAACAATGCTAAGTGTGCAAATTCACCAGAAAATAATTTGACAATTTCATAAATTTTACGTTCAACTGCTGGTTTTGAAATTAAATGTTTATATTTTTTAACTACATCACACAACTCTTGAGGGAGAGAAAACCCAAGATTAGCCTGGAACCTGAAAACCCTCAATAATCTTAGCGGATCATCTGTAAAATTTTTTTCGTGTATATAATTTATTATTTTATTTTGTAAATCACTTACCCCTTGATGAGGATCAACGACTTCACCAGTATTTATATTTACGGCAATCGCATTGATAGTTAAATCACGACGCTGTAAATCAGTTAAAAGAGAATTTTCAAGTGGATTTGTTATATCCAGATAATTTAGTTTATCAGGCATAACTAATCTGTATATTTTATTTTGCTCGTCAAGAGTTACAAGTGTTGCACCAAAATAATCTGCTAATTTAAGCGAAAAACTTTTAGCATCTTCATCACAAACCAACAAATCACGATCGAAATTTTTTTTACCAAGTATAAAATCTCTAACTGCACCCCCTACCAGATAAACTTCATTTGGGAATTCAGTTTTTATTTTATTTAAGATATCATCACTAATTATTTGCTGAAGTAAATTCATAAATTATATTCCCTAAAGCAACAGTAACCGCAGTTTCCGCCTTTAAAATCAAATTACCTAACGTCAACATATCTAAACCATATTCTTCAAATAGTTTAAATTCTCGTTCTGAAAACCCACCTTCTGGGCCAATAATTACTAATACATTTTCACCTTTTTTAATAGGTTTAATATCTTTCAAAGTTTTTGAGGCTATTCTTTCGCAAAAAACTATTATCCTGTCAAATTTTTTAATCAAATTTTCATATGTATCTTGAGAGAAACAAGTAGGTATATCTGCACGTTCACATTGTTTTGAAGCCTCAAACATAATTCGTTGCCATTTGTCTATTTTTTTATCAATAATTTCTTTAGAAAGAGCGCAATTATCACTACAAACAGGATAAACACCCTTAACTCCGAGTTCTGTAGCTTTTTCAACAACAAAGGATTGTGCATCACTTCTGAGCGGACTTTGCGCAAGATATAATCCAAAAGGCAGGCTTCTAGAAGACTTATAACTATTTTCAATTTTTACAATTACCTCACTTGTTGTAACGTCTGCTACAACAGTTTCGTATTGAATTTGATTTTCGTCAATTAATAAAAGTTTCTCACCTTTTTTTACTCGTAAAGCACGTGCAATATGTTTGTAAGTATCTTTATCAGTAATCGAAATTATATTATCATTGATATTTTGCGAATTAACAAAAAAATGTGGCATTGCTTACTCCTTAAAAAAAGTATAACGCAAAAATAGAACAAAATTATTCAGTCAGTGTTTTATTTATTTTTTCTAACTCTTTTTGTTGCTTTTGAAGTTGTTTTTCAGCTTTTTCAATTTCTTTTTCAAGCTCTTTTATTTTTAATTCTTTGAATTTTTCCGGATTATCGTTCAAGGAAGTTGTACCACCCATATTCACTTGCTTATTAAAATCTTTTTGGGTTTCCTTGAATTCTTTATCCATTTCCTTCAATCTGGCTTTCAATTCTTTATCAATTTGCTTTTCAAATTGTTCTTTTTTCTTCTTTTCAGCTTTAGCGTCAGCTTCTTCAACTTTTTTCATAGCTTCTTCTTGTTTTTCAATAATAACTTTTTTGACAACACCATCTTGAATAATTTTAAACCCATTCATACTAACTTTTGCTGAATCTTGCTTAAAAGAAATCAAACGAGATTGCTGACCATAAACATCTATACTCCAAACACCCAAAAATATAGGTTTCTTACCTGTAAACGCATAAGCAGATGCAATAATTCTGTTAGGATCATCTTGAGAAAATCCCAAAGGATAAATATCCCACATAGAATCATCCAAATCCAAACCTTTGTTTGTTTTCCAATAATAAGCAATTGCGCCACGTAATTCAACTAAGTTATACGAATTTTCTTTTTCAAAATCATAAACAATAGCATTTGTTTGCCAAATACCGTCTTGTGTACTTCCTACTTTTTCTTTAACCAATAATCTTTTTCCATCAGGTGAAAAGTCAATTGGAGTTAAACTTCTAAAAGCGTCACTATTATCAATAGACTTTTCTGTAGAAATTAAAGGAATAGGATTACGCTTTTTGACATTAGCTTTCATAATTTTGGTTAAAGGAGTCCCAATATCTTCTAACGGAATAATAAAAACATCTGAAGAAGTTGATGCACTATTTGGATAATAATAAACCGCAGAATAAACCATCACCTTAAAATCAGGAGAAGTAAGACCTTGGCTATTATACTGACGTAATTTATAAAACTTTTTAGTAATATTCAATTCTGGACTGCCAGGTGGATCATTATATCTCACAATTCTATAGGTTGGTTGTGGCACATACTTCATATCGGACGGCTTTGGAACAACAGGCACATCAATTTTTTCTTCCGATTTATCTTTATACTGAGATAATTCCTCGTACTCAGCGACAGTCATAAATCCAGAAGGTTTGTAATTAAATTTTTTTCGTCCATATTCTTCTGCAACCTCTTGCTTCGCAACCTCGTGAAGATATTCTGCTTCTTTTTGTCTTGCGTCTTTTCGATTTTCCTTGTTAAAAGGATTTGTAATTTCAAATGATTGAACAGAATTTGATGCTAATAAAAAAGCTATAGACAATAAACAAATAGAATTACGCAACTATACCAGACCCTCTTTCATAGCTGTAGCAACTGCTTTTGAACGACTTTCAACATATAATTTTTGCAAGATACTGTGAACATGTGTTTTTGTTGTTGCAAGTGTAATAACCAATTTTTCTGAGATTTGAGGGTTACTCATACCATCAACAATCAACGCCAAAACTTCCATTTCACGTTCAGTTAAACCATATAGATTTTTACCTAATTTGTAGTTAATTTCACCTCGCTTGGTTTGAGTTTCAGAACTTTTTCTAACATTACGAAGAACTACTTTAGCTATGGCAGGATCAAGCCATGCAGCACCTTCAGAAACAGCCATAACTGCAGCAATAGTTTGTTCAGAAGTTGCACCTTTAGTTATATAACCATCTGCACCAGCTTTGAAAGAGTCAAAAATATCGTCCTCTTCTTCTCTAGAAGTGTACATCAAAACTTTAATATTAGAATTGACAGATTTAATTTTTCTTGTCGCTTCTATACCATCAATTGAAGGTAAACCTATATCCATAATGACGACATCAGGTTTAAGCTGCAACGCCTTATCAACTCCTTCTTGACCATCTGCTGACATATCTGCTATTTCTATATTAGGATTTTTCGATAAAATAACCGACAATCCCATTCTTGCCATATCGTGATCTTCAACTATTAAAACCTTAACCATTTATAACCTCTACTTTATCCTGTACTATATTTGGTAGCAAGAACGAGAATTCGCTACCTTTGTTAATTTTACTTTCCAACCAAATTTTACCTTCGTGAGCTTCGACGATTTGTCTTGATAAATATAAGCCTAAACCTGTTCCTGTAGAACGTTTTTTACTTGTACCTTGCGAAAATCTCATAAACAAATGTGGGATATCTTCTTTAGGAATTCCGTTTCCGTTATCTGCTACAGAGAAGATAAAATCACCTTCGTCAGCTCTGGCAAAAACTTCTATTCTGCCACCTTTATTTGTATAATTAACCGCATTTCCACAAAGATTTATAATTACTCTTTTAATTTCACCTTTATCAGCCAAAATCTTAACACTCTCATCAATATCAGAATTTAGAACAAAATCAAGTTCTTTTTTATCTGCCAAAGGCTTCAGTTCATCAAAACATTGCGTAATCAAATCTTTGACAGGGAATAACGTTTTACAAAGTGAGAGTTTACCACTTTCAAATTTATAAACCTCTAACAGTGCATTTACAAGCCCAAGCAAATCCTCATTGCTTTGCAACATTGTTGACAAAAGAACTCTTTGTTTATCTTCCAAATCTCCCAAAGAACCATCAAGGAAGAATTTTAGCGTTTGAATAGCCGCAAGAAGCGGTGTTCTTAAGTCATGCGTAAGAGTTGCAATAAAATCATCTCTCAAGCGTTCTGTATCTTTTTGCAAACTAACATCACGAATTACACCGACATATCTTTCCTTTTCTGATGTTGAAATTGAAGCAAAATTAATTTCTACAGGTATGCGTTTATCGCTTAGAGAATTTCTGATATAGCAATCTCTAATCAAAATCTCTGAACGTTCTGAACCTAAACCAAAAATACCCTCACGATTTTTGCCAGATTTATTAAAATCTACATTTTCAGAATACGCAATTTCTTGTAATTTCATATGACAAAGTGCAACTTCTGAAAGTCCAGTCATATTTTCACATGCTGGATTTACCTGTTCAATAATTCCATGCCTGTCAATAATGATAATACCGTCAGCACAATAATTAATAATACCACTAAGTTTTAAATTAGCGGCGGTAAGCTCAGCAGTACGTTGAGCCACCATATCCTCAAGTTTTTCTGAATAGTCTTGCAATTTTTGCTTTGCTATTTCCAATTCAGAAATTTTTTCCCTAAGTTTAGACAACAAATTACTTCTTTCAATACCGTTTTTGATATTCATAATTAAGTCGTCATTATCCCAAGGTTTTTCAATATACTTATACAAGCCGATTTCATTAA
The DNA here is from genome assembly GCA_015152455.1 of Cyanobacteria bacterium SIG32. GTDB lineage: Bacteria > Cyanobacteriota > Vampirovibrionia > Gastranaerophilales > Gastranaerophilaceae > SIG32. The sequence goes on along the minus strand of SUTY01000039.1, from coordinate 2,623 downwards.
TAGCTTTTATAGCATTTTCTTTATCAGCATAACCAGTTAATAAAATCATACTCACTTCTGGGTGCAACTTTTTAGCTTCAGTCAAAAACTCCAAACCATTCATATCAGGCATCATAAAGTCTGATACAATGAGATCTGGAGTGTTTGATTTTAAAAATTCTACTGCTTCTTTTGGCTTGTTGAAAAAATGTGCATCATCAAACCCTTCAACCTTTAAAAGTGTTTTAAAAGCTGAGGTAACAATTTTTTCATCATCTACCACTATAATTTTACCCATAACACTTTAATAATAACTTATTTAAGTGTTTAAGACAAATAGGTTACAAAATTGTTATATTTGAAGTTACGAAAAAGTATGTTTTTTATATTCACGGTCAAGAAGTTCCTTGTCAATCAGGAATAGAGATGCTTTTTCATCACCAAACAATTTCAATTTGGTAATAACATCAGATGCGTTTTTTTCTTCTTCAACCTGTTCAGTCAGGTACCAATTGATAAAATTTCTTGTTGCCATATCACATTCTTCTTGTGACATATAAGCAATACAATCTATACTTGAAGTAACATATTTTTCATGCTCTAAAATTCTTTCAAAAACTTGCAAAGGCGAAGAAAAATCATTTTCAGGATAATCAATTTGTTTAAGAGTAACTTTACAATCTCTGTCTATTAAATAATCAAAAATAATCATTCCGTGATCGACTTCTTCCCTAGCCTGAACCTTTGTCCAGTTAGCAAAACCACATAACCCAATATCATCAAAATAAGCAGACATAGCCAAATATAAATATGCAGAGTAAAACTCTTTGTTAATTTGTTCATTTAATACTTCTTTCACTTTATCATTAATCATTTATACCCTCCCATAATCCATGGATATTGCAATATTCACGAGCAAAAAACTCATTAAAATCATGCCCAAGTAACATTTTAGGAACATCATTCGGACTCAAAAATTTAGTACAGATTTTATCATTATTTTTGGAAACAACTTGAATAAACATAATATAATGTTCATCAGTCATTGGATGCGGAATACTGCCTACATGGACGACAAAATTTCCACATTCATTTTTAACAAACACAGGCACATGTTTTTCTTCCATTTCAGAAGTAATACCCTTTGGTTGTAACAATTCCATAGGTTCACCACAACAGACAAGCTCACCCTCACCTGCTAACATAACCTGCACTAAATTTCCACAAACGTTACAACGGAATAAATCTAATCTATTTGTCATAAATATCTCCTATACAAAACAGATTAGAAAAAAGGTAAAAAAAATTAATGCCACAAACTGACTAAGTAAATAAGATAAAAAATCGGAGCCTAAAGATAGACTCCAATTTGTATTTTATCAGACATAGCCTAACCTACAGATCTAATTAATTATGAACGCATATTGCTAATTGAGATTCACTACTACGTCCCCAACCTGTTTCTTCACCATACCAATGAACTAACGGCGGTGCAAAACTTATATAATAGGAATAAGAACTATTATATTCATCTTTTGACCATACATATAGTGCAGTACTCGAATTTGCACCAGTAAACCCTACAGATAAGGCATTATTATCCTCTCTACATGTCGCATTACCAGGACAATATGATGTCCCTGATGTCCCAATAGAAGATATTCTAGGATATAAATACTCTCCTAAATCAGCTAATTGTTGTTTTGTTGGAAGATTGTTTACATGACCACATGCCTTTACCGCACCAGCCCAATAATCATTACTATAATTACAAGCTGCAATACCGTGTGTTGATATCATAGCTTCACATTCTTCTTTAGACACTGGTGAAGGAGGAAATGGCATGGTGGCAAAACATGTACCGTCTATTTCAAACGCACAAGATGATCCACCTACTTTGGTTACGTTTCCATTTGCACGTAGATCTTTTCCTGATGTATTAGGTGTTTTGTATCCTGTTGTATCATATAAAATTGCTAAACAATCCCCACCAGTAATTTGATTAGAATAAGGATCTTGAGAACATGCAGGATTATATGCAATTAGTGCAGTAGTACCGTTAGCAAATTGTGTACCAATAATTTCTGTACCCCATTCATCTTGTCCAAAGTGTTTAGCAGTTTTAACTTTTGTCATGTCAACAACTTCATTACCATAAGTTACTTCACTACTAAAACAATCTTGTAATTTATCGTTAGTACATATTTTAGTTGTTTTGAAGTGCTTACTTAATTCTTCCACAAAACTCTCAGTAGTTTGGTAACCAGCCAAAGTTCCTTGAACGTTCATAACTTTTAATGCTTCAGTTAGTTTTCTTTCAAAAACAGTAGCTGCGGTACCCCAAGATTTTTCTTGGTAATTTGCAACAAGAGTTGGTATTGTCATTGCTGCAACAACGCCAATGATTGCTAAAGTAATCAATACCTCAGCCAAAGTGAAGGCATTTTTGCCCCCTCACCCTTACCCTCTCCCATAGGGCGAGGGAATAATCCCAAAACGTCAGAAAGCCTTGCTAGGAGAGCGTTTCTACCCCCCCCCCTAAGGTCTTAAAGCCAGTTATAGCTTCACTTTTTAACATACTACGATCTCCTATTCTGTTGGATTTTCCAACCTTAAAATATATTACTTGATCACTTGGTCACTA
>SUTY01000038.1 GCA_015152455.1 Cyanobacteria bacterium SIG32 | reverse complement strand
GCAAAAGATGACAGCGGAAACTACACAACTTGTAGAGAAACAGAATTAGCACTTTCTTTAGGCTTTAAGAACCCTTCATTAACTCTCACTGACTCTCAAGCGTTCTGGGTTTGGTCAGGCGTGGAGCGCAATAGCAACTACGCGTACGTCAGGGGCTTCGACCCTACCATCACGGGCCGCAGCCCCAACGACCGCAATGGCTCCGGTCTTGTGGCGGTCTGCTCTGGTGATTAATTATTTAATCATTTAGCAATGATTTAATACAATAAAAAAAAGACCCCTTTGGGGTCTTTTTTTATTAAATCCTTAACTATGAATTAGCTGATGCTTTTGATCCTAAATTTGAAAAGAATTTTGCAACAGGTTGCCATGCTTTTGTATTCAACCAATCACCAGCTACTGCTAAGTAGTGACCTGCTTTTTGCATTATACCTGCATTTGCTAAATCTTGAACTTGATTTAATTTGCCTGTTCTAACACCAACAATTAAACCAGCTGCTACTGCTGCTGCTACACCAACACCAATTGCTAATTTTTTAAGGAATTTACCTTTTTTCTTTGGTGCTGCTTCTGGAGCTGCTGCTTCTGGCATTGTGAATTTACCAGGACGGCTAAATGGGTCTTGAGCTGCTGATGCGGCTGCCGTTGCACTTCTAAAACTTACCGGTGACACTGAATGGATCATGAGAAAACCTCCTATATCAACTTACACACTTTTCACTTTTGATATTTATATAAACCCCTTAACACCATGATTTTGTCTTATTCCAAGAAAAATTTCAATAATCTTTACAAAAATTTACACCTTTTTTGGAATATTTTTTCATCTGGTGTCATCTTAAAAGGTATAAAGGGAGAAAACTAGGCATGGAACAATTAATTTATATAGATCAAAACGATAAAATCGAAGCCTCAAAAATGGCAAAAAACTTTACCATTGAAGAAACAAAAATGAGAGCTTATGTTAACGCTCTAGGTACTGAGCTTGCGACAAAATATTTAGCTCAAGAAAATATTAATATTTCAAATATTTACAACATGCACAGCATCAGTAAAATTCGTGAAAATTTTGACATTGCTGATATTATGCTCCCTAACATACATATAGACGTTCGTATTGTTTATGATGAAGATCTTATTTTTATTCCAAAAGCACATTTTGAATATGACTTGACACCTGATATTTACATAGTTTTCAAAATGTCTGATGATACAACTCATGTGAAATTTTTGGGCTTCTTTGAACCAAAACTTATCAATAAAAATAACCAAAACGACAATTACTACTTTATTGAAAAAGAAAAATTATCACATCCAACAGATTTAAAAGCCTTTATTCAAAATTTTAACGGCAACACTACTCAAAGTTTATCACAAGATGAATTAGAAAATGCTCAACGCTTAGCTATCGCGTATATTGATGACAATATTACTGAAGATGATAAAAAATCACTAATTTCTGCACTTACAAAAAGTGCAACTTTGAGAGAAAGTATTGCAGAATTTGATAATTTTGAATGGATTTCTTATCACGCAGTTAAAAACCAAGACTTTGACTGCATTGAACTTGAAGAAACTCAAGAAGAAATTCTTATTTCTGAACCTGAAATTGTTGATGAATTCGATTTATTCGATAATAATGATGAATTTGATGACTTTGACGAATACGGCGAAGAATTACCTGAAAAAGACTTGGACACTGACATTGTAGCGGAAACATTACACTCTATTGACGTAATTCAAAATGGCAGCGATATTGATAGTGTTGAGGAAACTATTGCTCTGGACAGTTTTGAGGAAGTTGAGCAAAACGAACCACTAGATGAACTCGAACCAATCGAAGAATTTGAACTAACTGAAGAACCTGAATCTATCGAAAATACTGAATCAGTTGAAGAAATCCAAGAAATAAATGAAGAAGAAGAAACCTATGTTTCTACTGAAAATATCGAGGAAACAACCTCATTTGAAGAATTATCACCAGAAGCAGATGATGAAAATATCGAGGAGGATTTTGTTGGTAATATTGAAGAAACTTTCCACTCTGAAGATATTTTAGAAAATGTTTCAAATACAGATGTGGAACTTGAAAATACAGATTTGGAAGAAATTTCTGTAGATGCAGAAGAAAATATTTCTTTGGATGATGGAATTCAAACCGAGGAAGATTTGGAAATGTTTGATGAAATGTTATTGGATAATGAATATGGTGATTCTTTCATTGAACATATGAATATTGAAAACCCAATTGAAGAAAATGAAGAAGAAATATCTCTTGAAGAAAATATAACTGAGGATTTTGTTGAAGAATCCGCAGATGAAGAAGTAATCCCAACAGAAGAAGAAATCCCTGAAATAGAAAATAATACCGAACCATTTGATGAAATTTTAGAACCAGCTTCTTTTGACATTTTACCTGATATCGAAAATCAAGAGAAATCTACTGTCGATACAGAAACCGCAGACATTATCGACGCATTACTAAGTGACGATATATTGGCAAATTTACCTGATGAAGATGAAGAAGTTACTGAAGAAGTTTCTAATGTTGAAGAAGTTACATCTGAAATAGTTTCTTTTGATACAATCGAAACCGAACCTCAAGAATTTGAAACTCAAGAAGAAACAACCATTGAAGATATACCATTAGAAAAATTTGAAAATGTTGGAGATGATTCATCTCAAATGTTTGAAACAAGTGAAGAAGAAACAACTGAAACATTCAGTTTTAATTCATTAGGAGAATCTGACGAATATTCTACAAATGGTATGGTTGAAGAAACTGAGCCACCAGTATCTTTCGATAATTTGTCAGAAGAATACACCACAGATTATGAAGTTGCTGAACCTTACGACAACTCACAAATTGTAGAAAATATTGAATCATTAGCTACAGAAGAAAATGTTGTTGAAGAAAATGAAACAAATGACAATGAGTTTCTAAATACACTTGAAACTGATAGTGAAGAACCTTCTCCAGAAGAAATTAATGAGCCAGTAGAACAAGTTCCTCCAACCGTTTTTGAAAACTCTGTAGTAATTACGAATGAAAATAACACCGCTGGAGAAATTCCTATAGATATTAATAAACAAATTGAAGAAGAATTCTCAGATGATGATATTGAAAAACTTGGAGTCTTGTACAATGAGGCCAATGTAAATGAGGCTTTTGAATTCGCAACAACTCAAGAAAAAGGTAAAAAAGCAATCGTTGCTGCTGGTCTTATAGTGGCAACAATTGCAGGCTTGCTTGTATTTAGTTCAATGAATAAATCTGATGAAAAAATTGCTGAAAATCAAAAACCTAATATTCTTGAGAAAAACATTCCTGAATCATTGGATAAAGATATACCTAAACTTCCTGAACAAAATATACCAGCGGCACTTACACCTATTGAACCAGAAGGTATAGAAAAAGTTGTGGCACAAGTTCCGCCTCAAGATAAAGGTGAATTAGAAAAAATTGTCAAAGAAGCAAAAGCTGACCTTGTAAAACAAAAAAATAATCCAATAGAAACTCCTTATTTGGAAGTTCAAAAATTAACTTGGTCAGTACCTGATTATCTTTCATACAATGATCAATTTAAACGTTATTTACAAACAGCAGGCAAAAGTTTAAAATTATCACTGTCAAGCGATTTGTTATTAGCTACAGAATATGCTTATTCTAATCAAATTAGCGTAAATATAACATTAGCTAAAGAAGGTACTTTCAAAGACGCACAAATAGGCCAATCAAGCGGTTCAACACAAATTGATGCAATTGTGTTACGAACTGTTAAAGAAACGCTAAATGTGGTGAAAGCCCCTGCTGGACTGATTATCAGCCCTACTGCAAATTTAACACTTAAAATTTATCTGTAAGTATGCTATAATACTTGACAGAGGAATTTTCACAGGTGAATTTAGCACAAGAAAAATTAGACTTAATAGCAAAAGTTATAAAAAACGACAGAAAATTTTCAAATAATGAAGATTTGTATGAAGATTTTTTCAATGAAACATGCAGACGTTCGTTGAGTATAATCAACGTCGTAAGTTCTGATGCAGCACTAGAAGGTTATTTAAGGAAAATTGCAACTACATCTATTTTAAACGTATTAAAAGATTCTGGAAGACTTAGAAGAACTAAGACAGGATTTTCTTCCACTAATACTATTTCAATAGAAGAAGATTCTTTCTCTAATAATTATTCTCAGGTTAAAATCTCTTACAAAAGTTTCACTATTGAAGAAACTCCAGAAGATATTATTATAAGAAAAGATACTTTGAAACAAATTGCATCATGTGTTTTAAATGCTGATAAAGATGAACCTGAAAAACAGTATTTACAAATTTACAAATTGCGTTATGATAATGGAATGACACAGAAAGAAATTTCTGAAGAACTTAACTTATCACAATCAGAAGTTTCAAAACGATTATTTAAACTAACCGAAAAAGTTAAACAATCGTTCAGGTAAGATTATGAAATGTCCGGCTTGTAAAAAAACAATTCCAGAAAATGCATTAAAATGCCCATATTGTAAAACGAGAACAGGTTTATTGTGTAAAAGTTGCAATACTGTAAATACTGTCTTTGATTTGAAGTGCAAAAATTGCGGCAAAGAAATTTTAAAAATTTGCGAACATTGTAAAAGCATAAACTTTCCGAATTCAAAATTTTGTCGCAAATGTGGAATGCCTTTTATAAGTACAAAACCTTCAGTAAATGTTAATACATTAGAATACAGACCACAATTAATTTCACAAAAAAATGCCGTTACCGTATTAACACAAGGATTATTAAATGATAATAAGAAAATTTTCTCTCTTAGCGGAGATAAAGGTATAGGCAAAACAGTCGTTTTAAAAGAAACTATTAAAAAACTTCAGGAACACGAATTCATCTGGTTATTTGGCAAATGCACACCACTAACACAACTTACTCCTGGTGGACTTATTCAAGACATGATTTTAAATATGTTTAGCTTGCCAAATTTTTGCATAAACACACCTGACTTTAGAAAAGACGCTGCAAAATTTTTCCAAAACGAATTTCCTGAAATGACAGGATTTGAAATAAACATATTTATTAACTTTTTATATTCATTCCAAGATGGGAAATTTGAAGACTTACTAATCAATAAGAAAAAAACTTTCAACACTTTATTCAAAGTGTTTGACAAGATTGCCAAATTAGGTAACTTTGTAATCGTAGCTGATAATTTTGATTTTATAGATGGTTTTTCTTATGAATTTTTGAACAATTTACTTAAAAAAGAAAATCTGTTACCAAATCTCAATCTTATAATGATTTATTCTGAACCTAAACCGTCAAAAGGATATTTCTTTATCGAAGACGTTAACGCATACTTAGACATAAGCATAGCACCGTTAAATCAAAAAGAAATGAATGAATTCTGTGATGAACTGGAAGACGCTTTTTCTTATACAAATGAAGAAGAAAAACAAGAAATTATACAGAAAAGCAAAGGACATCCAGCATTTTTGGAGCAAGCCTTAAGTTTATGCTTTGATTGTCAAATTAGTGATAGTCCTTTTGAACTTCCATATACTTTTAAAGAAGTTATTCAAATAAGATTGCAAAAATTGAAAGCAGTGAATCCGATCGCTTATAAAACATTATTAGGTGCATCTATATTGGGCGACAAGATTAATGTTGCGTTAATAAAAGAAATTTTCAAATTTGAAGAAAAAGAATTTTATGAAATTATTGATTATTTACGAGAAATGCGTTTCATCTCACCTGTAAACGAGATATATTACGAATTTAAAAATTTGTTGTTATGGGAAACTATTTTGACAAGTTCTAAAAATGATGATGATTTTATTGAACTTAATAATAAAATCGGAAACGCCTTGGGTAAATTCATAATGAATTCAAACGCAATTTTAGGAATTATTGCACAAAATTTAAGACAACCCCAACTTGCTTTGGATATTTGGACAAAAAATATTAAACTCGCCGCATATATAGGAGATACGAACCTTTACGTAATCTCACAAAAACAATGTATGGCATTAATAAACGAACTTGATGAAAGTGAAACCTTAAAAACACGTTACAACATTTCTGAACGTTTGGGTAAGTTATTAGCAGATTACAATCCAAAAGAAGCACAAGAATTTTTACCTGACGCTATAGCAAATGCAAAAGCAATCGGCAACAGCCCAAAAGAAATTGAGCTTTTAGGTTATTTATCATACTGTTGCTTAAGGACAGGTAATTACTATGGCAATGTAGAATGTGTAGATACAGTTCTTTCAAAAGTTTCACCTGAACATAAATTAGAGATTGCATTACTAAAAGCCTCTAAGCTGGAAGCCTTGTTAAATATTGGGAATTGCGGAGAAGTTATCAATACTATTGATAACGATATCATGCCTGTATTTGATGAATATTTAACAAAACAATATCGTGCAAAATTTACTTATGATTTTGTTTATGAAACATGGTTGAAAACATATTTGTTATTAGCTAATGCTCTTGTATTACAAGGTAATGATCGTTCTTTTGAAATTTTAACAATTATTTTTGACATTATAGAAAGAAACCAAATCAGAGAAAATCTTCTGGTTTGCAAAGCTAAATTAACACTTGCTTTTGCTAACACAATGAAAGGCGATTTTGTAACTTCTGAAAACATTCTTGATGACATTTTAGTGTTGTACAAAAATAACACAATGGACAATGAAACCATATTACGCTGGAATTTAGTAAAAATATTAAATAACTTCTTTAGAAAAAGATACAACGGATTGCAGGAAGATTTATTCCAAGTTGTAACTTTTGCCAACAATACAGGCGATAATTTTACAAAAAATATCTTGCGTTCACTACTTGGGAAAATTTTTAAAGACAATGATCAAGCAAAACAAGCTCTAGAAATTTATAATGATCAAATTACATATTTTGCCAAAGAAAAAATGGCTCTTGGGGCTTTATTAACTTGGTATTTAATAGCAGAAGCTACACTTGACGTAGAAGGACCTCATGCGGCAATAGAAGTTGCTGAACAGGCACTTGACGTTGCCCAAAATCCTAAAATAAATAATTATTTATTTGTTATTTTATTAAAAATGGTTATAGCCAAAGCATGTATAGTCATTTCTGATTATGAAACTGCTAAAATTCATATTGAAAACGCTATCATACTCGCAAATAAATTCAACATGAAAGATATTCTTTCAAGACTTTATTTATTGTATGGAAAATATTTCCAAGAAATCGGATTGCTCAAAACCGATAAACAAACAGATTACCTAAAAGGCGCTGGCAAAATGTATGAAAGGGCGTCTGAACTTATAAAACAAACCAGAAACAATTGTATTCATATTGAAAATGAAAAGGCAAAAAACGTTCTAAATTCATTCTGTCAACTTAATAGTATTTCAATTAGATAAAAAAAGAGATCCAAAAGGATCTCTTTTTTTATTTTCTACAAATTACTAATCCATAGGAATTGTCAATTGTTGTCCTATTTGAAGCCTGTTCAAGTTTTTAATATTATTAGCTTGTTGAACTGCTTTTGCTTTTTCTGGAGTATAAGCTCCATAAAATCTAATCATAATATTTTCAACAGTGTCACCACTTTGAACAATATATGTTTCAGCTTCTTTTGCTGAAGTTTCACCTGCTGGTAAAAAATTAACATTTGCGTTCTGAGCATTTGCAGGGACATTACTATCTTTTACAGAAAAATTAATAATAGCTGTAAGCATTAACATAGACAAAGCGCCTGCAATAAATCCTGTTGCCAAATAAACACTTGGAGATTTTTCTGATTTTTGGCTGATTTTAAAATTCTGCCACAACAAATCTAATTCTTTTTCCTTATTAGGACGAACATAAACACTTGGCGAACTATCATAAGAAGACTCTTGTTTATATTTAGAAAGAGCTTCCAATACTGCCATTTTTTCTTTGGAAAGATTAGATCTTCTTAATGTTGAGCTTTTCATATTTCGAACCTCACTATCCCTAACTTGTTCTGTAATAAAATGTTAGCACGATATTTTTTTAAATTCAAGTAATTGTAAATTTTTACTTTACGGTAGATAAATTTTAATGTATAATTACAGTATATGGAAAAATATTCAATCGGAATAGATTTAGGTGGCACAAAAATATTAATTGCACTTGTAAATAAAATTACAGGTGAAGTAATTCATTCAGTAAAGAAGAAAACCAAAAAAGACAAAGGCCCTAAAAATATTATTCGCAAAATGCTTGAAGGCATTTCAGAGTTGTTAGATGAAAGTAAAATTTCAATCAGTAATATCGAATCGATCGGTATTGGAGCTGCAGGACAAGTTGATAGAGAAAATGGTATATTAATAGCTGCACCTAATCTTGATTGTTATGATTTGAATATTCGTGAAAAAATTCAAGAGTATTATAATTTGCCTGTATATCTCGGTAATGATGTAGAAATTGCAGCTATTGGAGAATTAAAATTTGGCGCCGCAAAGGGTTATGATGACATTGTCTGCATATTTGTAGGTACAGGCGTTGGCTCATCAATTGTTAAAAATGGCAAAATTATTCGTGGAGCAACCGGTACAGCCGGAGAAATAGGTCATATTATAGTAGATTTAAACGGTCGTCCTTGCGCATGCGGAGCGCATGGATGCCTGGAAGCATATGCTTCTCGTTCAGCAATAGAGAAACGAATTGAAGGCGCCTTAAAAAAAGGTCGTCATTCTGTTATTTTAGATTATATGGAAACAGGTAAATCAATTACCTCCAGCATGATTTACAATTCTATAGAAAGATGTGACGAACTTGTAATCCAATGCGTTGATGAAGCTGCCGAATACCTTTCAGGCGGAATTGCAAGCGTAATTAACTTTATTAATCCACAGTTAATAGTTTTGGGAGGCGGACTTATTGAAGCTGTAGATTATTTTTACCAAAAAGTAATTAAAAAGGCAAAAGCAAAATCTTTGCCTGTTCCAGCTACAAAAATTGAATTTAAAAAAGCTGCATTAGGTGATTTTTCAGGAGTCATAGGTGCTGCATTTTTAGAAAGGTAACAAGATTAGTAAATATTGTTAACAATATGTTATCAAATTTAACTAATAGTGTATAATGTTATAGTACAAGATTTAAAGGTAATTTAATGGGCTTTTTTGATAAATTTAAAGAATATACTCAAGCAATTTCACAAATAGAAAAAAGTATCTATGGTGAAAAACAAGATTACCTTGAAATTTATGAACGAAATCAACAATTAGAAAAAGAGATTGAATTACGTACCAGAGAATTAAACGACGCAAATAAGCGTATGCTTTCACTCCAACACATTTGGGATATGATGAATTCATCTACACCATTAGAAAATGTTTTGGAGCAAGTAGTTAAAAGTATTCAAGGCGAACTAGGATACTTACACTGTGCAATTATCAGAAAACTTGAGGACGAAAACGGCGAATACATGCAAATTGCAATTCAATCAAAAGATTCAGCAATTGCACGTGTTAATAAAATCATAGGGGTTCCTATAGAAGTTCGACGTTTAACATACGATCCTGATAGCATCTACGCTGACACGATAAAAAACAAAAAAATTGTACAAACTCACGACTTAGGTGGAACTTTAAAATACATCATGCCTGATTTGCCTGATGAAGTTGCAAAAGCAGCCGTTACAAATCAACCTTGCAAATCACTAATCATAATTCCACTTTGTCCTATGAATTCAGAATTTGGCTGGTTCTGTGTATTCACTTCAAGAGAAGAGCTAACTGAAGCAGAAGCAGATTTTTTATCGCTTTACGCTCAACAAATAGAAATGTCTATCACAATTACTGACTTATTTTTAGCAGTAAAAGAACAAGCCGTAACAGATCCGTTAACTGGATTATTCAACAGACGGCATTTTGAAGAAACCCTAAAAAAAGAAGTTACTCGTGCCAAACGTCAAAATCAACCATTCTCAGTTATTGGTATCGACTTAGACCATTTAAAACAAATAAATGATCAATATGGACATTCTTTTGGCGATTTAGCAATAAAAACTGTTGCTGACGTACTAAAAAGCAACGCAAGATCAGTTGACTTACCAGCGAGAATGGGTGGAGAAGAATTCAACGTACTTCTACCTGGCATTGATTCCAACGGTGCCATGATTGCTGCAGAAAGAATTAGAAAAGCCATAGAAGCAAAAGAACTTGACACCATTGGTCATATTACTGCAAGTATCGGTGTTGCAACATTCTTTGAACATTCTGATAACGTTGAAGAGCTTCTTGAACTGACCGACCAAGCAATGTATATGTCAAAACGAAACGGCAGAAACCAAGTTACACTTGCGAAACCTATATCCGAAACTTCTTGGCAAGAAATTGCAGTCAACACGTTTATTGAAATTCTTTCTAAACGAAAAATCCCTATTCCGCAAGAAGTTACTAACGATTTAAAAGAAAAATTGCAGGATACAGATCTTTCAAAAGATACTTTATACACAGTTGCTGATATTTTGACAACAACCTATAATCCTATGCATAGCAAAGGTGTTATGAAATCAAAAGTTTTATTAGCTACAAGTTTAGCTAAACGTTTTGATTTGTCAAAAGAAGAAAGCGACAATTTGCGTGTAGCAATTTTACTATATGATATTGGAAACCTAATGTTGCCACAAGAACTTCTTTTAAAAACTACACCTTTAACTGAAGAAGAAAGACAACATATAAAAGAACATCCAATGATTGCAGCGCAAGAAATTTTAAAACCTATTTCTTATGTTCAGGACGTAATTCCTATTATTGAACACCACCACGAAAACTGGGACGGAACAGGTTATCCTAAAAAACTTTCTCACGATAACATACCTCTAACATCACAAATTGTTTTAATTATTGATGCATATTTTGCACTTATAGAACACCGTCCATATCGTGCGAAACTTACTCCACAAGAAGCGCTTGAAATAATCAAACAAGACGCAGGCAAAAAATGGAATGAAGCTCTTGTCCAAGAATTTGTAAAACTTACGGAGCTTGATCACGTATAATGAAAGAACATGAGTTTATAAATATTATTAAAAACACCCTTAACTCTAACTATATCGGTGATGATTGCGCATATTTGAAAGATTTGGGAATAGTTGTTTCTCAAGATAATTTAGTTGAAGATGTCCATTTTTCATTAAATTATACAGATGCATACAAACTTGGCTACAAATCTGCAATGGTAAATATTTCAGATATAGCTGCCAGCGGTGCAGAGCCTAAATATTTAACCGTTGGACTTTCTTTACCCAAAACAATTGACAACCAATTTATAAAAGAATTTTATAATGGTATGAAGGCTGCTTGCCAAAATGTTGAAATAGTTGGCGGAGATATTACAGGCAGCGAAAAAATTGTAATTTCTGTAACTGCAATTGGAGTAACTAAAAATCGAAAAATCTCATCAAGACGCAATGCAAAAATTGGTTACAAAATAATTGTATCAGGTCATCACGGCTCAAGTAGTGCAGGATTAAAACAACTAGAACAAGGAATTAGAAAAAGTAATTTTATAAGCTCTCATTTAATGCCAAAAGCCCAAATTAAATTCTCACAAAAAATTGCTGAAAATATCACTTGTGATTACGCAATGATGGATACATCTGACGGACTGATGGATGCACTACAACAAATAGCAAAAGCTAGTAATGTTCTTTTGTCTGTTGATTTCAATAAAATACCTTACGATAAAAACTTAGAACAATTTACCAATTACAAAGACCTGATTTTTTACGGTGGAGAAGATTACCAACTCGTAGCATGTGTTCCAAAAGATTTTGAAATTCCAAACTCTTTTGAAATCGGAAAAGTAAAATACGGTTGTGGTGTAGAAGTTGACGGTACGGAAATAATCAACACCGAAGATAAATTTTTTAATCATTTTTCCAAATAAAAAGGGTCCATTGTGGACCCATTAATAATTACACCTACGTACATAACCTTTTACCTATATGAGGAATCTAAAATAAACTTTTTATTATGCTTCATTTCCTTGTTTAGCATTTGCAATTCTTGCTTCTGCTTCGCGGATTGCAACAACAATTGCATTTAATTTTTCTGAAACGATTTTTTTAGAGATATTACCATCGTCCAACTCTGCTACTGCACCTTGAACATATTCAGCAATTTCATCTTCCAAACCTAAAGTTTCTGCTCTTGTTTGTAACACATTCAAAATGTGAGTATATAATTCACGTTTTTGATAGTGTTCAGCATCTGCGCCAAGTGCCATGAAGAATTTATCATCATCTGATTTTGATTTATCGTATTCTTTAATCATTTCAACAACATTTGTTTCATCAAGTTCTTTTACACAACGTTCAAATGCTTCATCATCAGTTGTCCAACCAAACCAACCATTATCCGTTGCGTTATAGAATCTTGTTGCCCAATCTCTGCAATCTGCAGTAGAAGGTGCTCTGCCTAAACTTGAATGTCTGCCATCTGCTTGGAAATCATCTAAAATTTCACTAGAAACTTCGTCTGAACCAGAACCAGAGCCTGAACCAACATCTTCAGAAGAACCTGAACCTTCAGTTGAACCTGATTCTGAACCTTCAGAATCTTCTATAGTTTCTCTAATTTGATCTGCAGCAGCTTGAACTCTGTCACGCAATTCTCTATATTCACTTCTAATTTGAGAAATTGCTGTTTTAATTTGTTCATTAGTTGCACCGCTTTGTCTTAAAGCTGCGATATCAGCTATTTTATCTTGAAGAGCTTCTGCTTCACGTTTTAATGCTCTTAACTGATTTTTTTGAGCTGAAGTCAATTTATTTGAAGCCAACGCTTGATCTAATTGAGCAATTAAAGATGAAATTTCGTTAGCTGTAGATGAAATAGATGATTCAACACCAACATTTTCCATCATTTGATATCCATTAGCATAACCTGATTGAGCAAATAACATTGTATCAGCGTTTTGTGCTGGATTCATTGCATTAGCTAAATTAGCCTGAAATCTCATTAATTGATAAAATGGGTTGAAAATATTACGTACATCTACTGCTTGTTGAGGTGAAAAACGACCCATATCCATTACGTTCAACTGATATTGACCACCATAATTAGTTGCGTAATTATATGGATATAACATATTCCAAGTACATAGATTTACTGGTCCGCCTGAAATTGTTCCCCAAGTCATTGTTCGTATCCCCTTAATTTGTTCCCCGTACTTATATAAACAATTTTGACTTTGGGAAATTGCATGAGCAGCATGCATTTCAGACCATGCAACTATCTCGAAACCCAATCATTGCAAGGGTTTTCAGGTTTAAAAATTTAAGTTTACATTTCTTCATAATTAGGGTAATCCCTTTTACCAAGAGCGTTTTAAACATATCAAACCAATGCAAATGGGGCAGTTGTTGACTTTTGAAGTCTTATTTTTTGCATTCTGTCTTTTACAAAACTAGCTTGAGAATCATCTGGACGACTTACCAAGAATTTTCTGTAATATCTTTGAGCATCCATTTTCTTGCCCAATTTATCGAAACAAACACCAATACCAAAGAACGCTTTATCATAAGTTGAATCTAATTTCATAATTTGATTTAAAACCAGAGAGGCTTCTTTGTATCGTTCCATTTTCATCAATAAAGAAGATTTATGATCATATGCTTTAATATACTCGGGAGAATTTTCTATTAATTTTTGATAAATCATCAACGCCATGTCATATTCTTCACAAAGCTCATGAGAAATCCCTAATTGCAGAATTGCATCAGGATTTTGAGGATCTAATTTAATAGCTTTGACAAAATTCTTAATTGCACCGCAAGGAATCCCTTTCAAAAGATGACAAACACCTAACTCATAAAAGGTTTGATAATTATTTTCATTTATTTCAGCTGATTTTTCCAAATATTGTATGGCTTTTGAATATTTTTCAAGATGTTTGTAACAAACACCAAGTCCAAAATAAGAATCCGAATTATCACGATCCAACATAATCGCACTTAAATACTCAGATATTGCCTCTCTATAGGCACTTTTTTCACGTAATCTATCAGCCTGAGCGCACAAATTAATGGGCTCTTTTACTGTCATATATTGTGATTTCTTTGTCATCTCTCCCTCGTTTACATAATAATTTTAGGATTTTTTTCAGGTTTGGGACACCTCCAAAAGATGTAAAAAATATCAATCCTTGGATTTATAATTTTCTTATGCTATAACATTATTATGAAGAGGGTTTTAGTATCATTAATTTTATTAGGATTGGGAGCATCTGTTTCAGCTGAAGAAATCAAGCTGGACAAGGTTGAAGCGCAGAAAATCGAAATCCCGAAAACTGACGTTAAAATGAAAGATTCCATAGTTATCAACGATAAAACTGTAATGGAAGAAATAATCAAACAACAGAAAGAAAAGGATCTAGAGGATATAGAAAACCTTTGGAAAGGGACAGTTGAAAACAATCAGGTTATAGGATTTGCACTTAAAAAACTTTCTACACCTGAAAGTCAACGACGCATACACTCATCTTTAATGGCAAAAACTCTTTCTGCAGTTGTTGCAGGGACTTCGTTTTTACCATATATGGCAGGTGCTGATTATGCAGTAGCCAGTGGAGCATTTGCAGCAGGAAGGCTTGCACAAAATCTTATTAACAGAAAAAATATTCCACAAGAAATCCCTTTAACAGATACAGAATTAATAGAACTTGCAGGACTTGTTGAAAATTTGCAAGATAAAATTATCAGTGCATACTATAATTACAAAAATTCTTTAATCCAATTAAAAGAAACTCGTTCTAGACAACTTTTATATAATAAAAATTACGCAAAAGCCATGGACGAAGAAGATTTCTTGGAAATAGCAATATCTTCATCACTTTACGATAACGTGGTTATCGAAGAATATTATTATTTGCAACAAGCAAAAAAATATCATCTTGAATTACAACGTCTTGCTGGTAAAAAAGTTGTGGACAACTTAAATTTATATCAATACAACTACAATGCAACCCTTGTTGGCGAGAAAGGAGCTAAGTAATGAAAAAGATTTTAGCTACTTTATTAATGCTCACAATTGCAACACCGGTTTTTGCTATACAATACGAAGATGTATTAGCACCCAAACAGCACGCATATCGTTTAGGAATTTCAGACATTCCTGAGAAAATGTATATAGAAGCCGAAGTTCAAAACATTAAAAAGGAATATGTTGAAAAGGATACATCAATTCAACATTCTTCTGAAGAACTTACCTTTGCTGATTTAAGTTTAAAGAGAATGTCCAGTGAAATTGCAACCGAATTAGCCCTACAAGAAAAAGACATGATGTCAGATCTTTCTTTGTTATGGAAAGGTGCTGCAACTCAAAGCGATACCATAAATTTTGCGCTATACAAACTTGCAAACCCAGATGCAGACAAACCTGATGAAAAATCTGTCAAAAAAGTTCTATCGACAATTGCAAGTATGTCAACACTTGTTGGTGCAGGTATGGGCAACCCAATCCTTGCGACAGGATCATTAATCGGTGGAAACGTTTTAGGAATAATGTCACAAGACACAAAAGCCTTAAATTACAAATACACCAAAGTTAATGACGCTGATATGATTATTTTGGTTCGTAAAATTGAAGATTTGCAACAACGTGCAATAAACCTTTATTACGACTATATGACAACCAGAGAACAACTTAAAATGGTTGATAAACTCGTAGTTCAACGCAAAAAAAACTATGAACTTGCACAAAATTCACCACGAGAAATAATTTTGATTACTGATGCTTATTATAGAACTGCTCTTGATACACAAGCAAAAATAAAATCTGACTTTTTAGCAAAACGTGCATCATTAGAACAATTTGTAGGCAATGAAGTATTTTCACAATTTGAAAAAGAACTTATAGAAAGAGAAAAATAACTTATGATATTTGTTCCATTTGAAACCAAAACAGGCGCTGAAAATATGCAAATTGATTCAGATTTGCTGGATTATGCAATAAAAGAACAAATTCAAGAACCTATTTTTAGGCTTTATGCTTGGGAGCCTGCATGTATTTCACTAGGACGGAATCAAAAAGATGATTTTTTGGATTTTGAATTTCTAAAATCTAAAAACATCGATGTTGTAAAACGTTTGACAGGTGGTAGAGCGCTTTTGCACGACAATGAAATCACTTATAGTTATATTTGTCCTGTCACTTCATTAAAAAACGGAAGCAACGTAACAGAATCTTATAAAGAAATTTGCCAATTTTTAATAAACGGATTCAAAAAATTAGGAATTGAATTAACACTCGGAGGCGAAAAGGGCGTAAATACCAAATTTGATTATTGTATGCTAATCTCAACAGGCGCTGATTTGTGTTATAAAGGCAAAAAGTTTATAGGTTCTGCTCAATGCAGAAAAGAAGGGTATATTCTTCAACATGGGTCTATTTTATATGATTATGACAGAAATCTTCTGGAAGAAATTTTTAACGAAAAAGTTGAAACCGATTCTATAATTTCAGTAAAAGAGATCAACCCAAATCTCACAAAACAAGATATTTTAAATATTTTTTGTGAAAATATTGCCAACAAGTAAAAAAAATGGTAAGATGAAGAAGTGATCAAGGTTTTAGTGACCAAGTGATCAAGAAGTACATTTTAAAGTTGGAAGCTCCAACTGAACAGGAGAGCATAGTATGTTAAAAAGTGAAGCTACGACAGGCTTTAAGATATCAGGGGGGGGGTAGAAACGCTCTCCTAGTCTGGGTTTTGGCGGTTTGCGCAAAATCATACCGTCATCCTGAACAACAGTATTGTCATCCTGAACTTGTTTGGCTACTTTTGCCAACGAGTTTACGAGTTGTGCAAAATGCCTGGTTTTCCACAGGATCTATTAATATAAAATTTGAAAGGTTGTTAACAAGAATTAGATCTTGTACAACCTTGTTTTGTTATATGAAAAATTTAAGTCCTCCCTTGCTAGGGAGGATTTAGGTGGGTGCTTATTAACAATAATAAAAGCTCACCCACCCCCAGCCCCTCCCTAGCAAGGGAGGGGAGTAGAGAACAGTAATTTAAAAAATAGTAGTACATATAAAAAAATGAAAGGAAAAAAGTTATGAAAAAAACTGTAAAGAACTTGATCACTTGGTCACCTAGTCACTTGATCACTTCACGAAAATCCGCTTTTACTTTGGCTGAAGTCCTAATCACCCTAGCAATTATCGGTGTAGTTGCGGCAATGACAATTCCGACATTAACTGCAAATTACAAGAAAAAACTTACAGAAACAAGGTTACTAAATGGTTATTCTGCGCTTTCACAGGCTGTACAGCTTTCAACTGTTGATTACGGACCAACAAACACTTGGGATAGTTTTGGTCCTTCGTGGACATCAACTGCGACCTATGATGATATTAAAGCCTGGTATGATAAATACTTAGCTAAATATTTAAGATCTCAAAAAGTTGAAAAAGCTCAAGATTCAGAAGATCTTGTTGTATATTTGCTTGATGGTAGTGCCTTGCAATTCCGTTATTATGGTTCAGATGTTTATTTTTATCCAGAAGCTAAATTTGTTGGAGTTAGAGAAGATGGAGTAAATAGTTTTAAATTTTGGATAGGAGTCGAAGAACACCTTTCTCAAGATTTGCGCGCAAAATATTATCCAAAAAATGGAATAGACACATATTCATTTGCTTGGGACGGCACTTATGAAGGCGCAAAATACTCCACATTGGACCCAGCTTATGGTTGCTATCAAGATTACCACGCATTATGTGCAAAATTGATTCAACTCAACGGTTGGAAAATCCCTGAAGATTATCCGTTTAATTTCTAATTTGACAACAAAAAAGAGGGTTTATTGAACTGAAACCCTAAAACTAGACAAAGAAAAAAAAAGATGGTTTTAGGGTTTTAATATATAAGGAGGTAAAGATGAAAAGAAAACCTTATACAGTTCAGGAAAAAGAAGAATTACTCAAGTCA
>SUTY01000037.1 GCA_015152455.1 Cyanobacteria bacterium SIG32 | reverse complement strand
TATCGTTAGCACATATTTTAGTTGTTTTGAAGTTTTTAGCAAGTTCATTAACAAAACTTTCTGTAGTAGAGTGTCCTGCTAAAGTAGCATTAGCATTCATAACTCTCATAGCTTCTGTTAATTTTCTTTCAAAAACAGTAGCTGCGGTACCCCAAGATTTTTCTTGGTAATTTGCAACAAGAGTTGGTATAGTCATTGCTGCAACTACGCCAATAATTGCTAGGGTGATTAGAACCTCTGCCAAAGTAAAAGCAGATTTGCGATAGTTGGCACAATTGCCTACGTGCGTAGCACCTTCAGCTAAAGTAAATGCTGCCCCCTCACCCTTACCCTCTCCCATAGGGCGAGGGAATAATCCCAAAACGTCCGAAAGCCTTACTAGGAGAGCGTTTCTACCCCCCCCCTAAATTCTTAAAGCCAGTCATAGCTTCACTTTTTAACATACTACGATCTCCTATTCTGTTGGATCTTCCAACCTTAAAATATATTACTTGATCACTTGGTCACTAAAACCTTGATCACTTTTTATCTTACCATTTTTTTTAACTTTTGGCAACTTAGTACTTTTGTTTAACATTTCTTATTAATAAACTTCATGCTTTTCGTGTTTATTGTAAGATTAAGTAAAGAAAAGAGGTATTGAATGAACACAGTAGTTTTAGTTGGTCGTGTAGGGCGTGACGCTGAAGTTAGATATTTTGAGTCAGGAAAAGTAAAAGCTAATTTTTCACTTGCTGTAAATCGTTGGGATTCAAAAACCAAGTCTGAAGTGACTGACTGGTTTAATGTTGATGTTTGGGATAAACAAGCGGAATTCGCAGGAGAATACGTAAAAAAAGGTCGCCAAGTTGCTATTGATGGTAGAATTGCTCAAAATAAATGGACAGATAAAGCTACAGGCGAAGATAAAGAAAGTTTCATGGTTGTTGCAACAGAAATTAGATTTTTAGGTTCAAAAAGAGACGCAGAAGTTTTATGATATTAAATTCTAATGTCGTTGGTATTATCGCTGATGACCTAACAGGTGCAAACGATACGGCGTTACAGTTTCATATGCGGGGTGCCAATACTCAGATTTTATTGTCTGATGATGTTGAACCTTTGAATGTTTTAAATACTCAAACCTGGGCTATTCCAACTGAGTCAAGAAACGTTACACCTAATGAGGCATATGAAAAAGTTAAAAGCACTACTGAAAAGTTTGTTAATGTTTTAAAAGCCGATTATATTTATAAAAAAATTGATTCAACTGTAAGAGGAAATATTGCAGTTGAATCTTTGGCGATTTTGAAAACTTTAGAATGGGATGCAGTTGTGGTTATTCCAGCTTTCCCTTTAGAAGGAAGAACAACTGTTGGCGGATATCATTTGCTAAATGGTGTGCCAATAGAAAGAACCGAGATGGCTAGAGATCCACATTCTCCTATTTTTGAATCTCATTTGCCAACTTTGTTTAAATCACAGTTGCCTGAAGAGTATCACAATTTAATTTCTACAATCAGCCTTTCAACTGTTATGAAAGGTGCAGGTCCGATTTTGATGAAGTTAAATGAATTAGTTCGTGAAGGGAAAAAATTAATTATAGCGGATGCGGTTTCAATGACAGACATTGAACAATTGGTTTTGGCAATTACGAAATCAGATAGTAAGATTTTACCTGCTGGTACGGCAGCAGCCGCAATGGCCTTTAGCGAAATTTGGTTTCCAGAAGATGAAATTGAAAAAGAATCTAAGATAAAACCGAGTTTGCCGAGGTTTATTGTGTCTGGTAGTGCTACTCAAATTACCGCAAAACAAATCGAAAAGTTGGAAAAAAATTGTGATTTTGCTGAGAAATTGTTATCGATTAGTTTGGATATGTTTACGATTTTAGGTGGAGTAAAAGAAGAACTTGTTGAGCAAATTTGTAGCACGTTGTCAGAAAATAATGTTGTAATGGTTCATACAGCAAACTTGATGAAAACATTTGATACTTTGTCTGAAGAATCACTTCGAGCAGAGCTTACAAAAGCTGAACTTGCCAATGTGATAACAGATTTTTTGGCAGAATTAACCAAACAAGTTATTGCTAAGAAAAAAGTTATATTAATAACTTTAGGTGGCGAAACGTCTTACAAATGTTGTGCGTCAATTAACGCAGATCAACTACAACTTGTTGATCAAGTTCTTCCTGCTATCGCTTTAAGTTTAGATCATAACGCACAATGGATTGTTACAAAATCAGGGAATTTGGGTAACGAAGATACTTTGATAAATATATTAAAATATTTTGAGAAGTAGTATGGCATTTTTGAAACTTGTTTCAGAAACTCTTTTAAAAGAGGAATAAAGTGAATGGAAAACAAAATTTTAATTACAACAGGCGATCCAAATGGTATTGGTGCAGAAATTACAATTAAGGCCTTGAATAAGTTGAAATTGGACAATGTTGTTGTTATTTCAAATAAAAAAATTCTGGATTTTTATGGCAAATTAGATAGTGATTATGAAATTATTGAAATACCATTTGATGAAGATATTCAGCCTGGTAAAGTTATCAAAGCTGGTGGTGAATTTTCGTTTTCTTCTGTAAAAAAGGCTTGTGAACTAAAGGGAAAAGCTATAGTTACCGCACCTGTGGCTAAAAATGCTTTGCATCTGGCAGGTTATGATTTTAACGGACAAACAGAAATTTTACAAAAATATTTGGCGCATGATAATCAACTTGCTGAAATGTTTTTTGTTGCAGAAAATTTTAGGGTTTTACTTTTAACAAGACATTGCGCATTAAAAGATATTCAATTAACAAAAGAACTTGTAATAGAAAAAATTACAAATTTAAAAGAATTTTTTGTTAATAAATTAGGAATTGTTGAGCCAAAGTTTGCGCTATGCGGTTTTAATCCTCATGCGGGAGAAGATGGAATTTTAGGTAGAGAAGAAATTGAAATTTTACAACCAGCAGTAGATATCTTAAAGGGAAATGGAATAAATATTACAAATCCATTACCAGCGGATACTTTGTTTGCCAAATATAGAGATTTCGATTGTATAATCGCAAACTATCACGATCAGGGGTTAATTCCTATAAAAACAGTTGCCGGTAATAAGACTGTTAATATGACAATTGGATTAGATGTTATAAGAACATCTCCAGGACACGGCACAGCTTTCGATATTGCAGGTAAAAATATGGCAGATGAAACAAGTATGATTGAAGCAATAAAAGCAGTTATGTAAAAAAGACCGAACTTGTTAAGTTCGGTCTTTTAAATTTTATGCTGCTATTGTTTCTTTCGCTGATGTTTTTGGAGCATTCTTTTTATCGTTCCAGAAGTCAACTAAGATACTGCAGAAGAATATACTTGAATATGTTCCGATTGCAATACCCAAAATCATAGCAAGAACAAAGTCTTTTGTTGTGACACCACCAAAGAAGTATAACGCACCCAATGTTAATAAGGTTGTTACAGATGTGTTAATACTTCTAGCCAATGTTTGATTTACTGATGCGTCAACAATTTCACCGAATGACATTTTCTTAGAGTAATATCTTAGATTTTCTCTGATTCTGTCAAATACAACGATTGTATCGTGAACAGAGAAACCGATTACGGTTAAAACTGCAGTGATAAATAAGCCATCAATTTGAACATTATAGAATAATCCCAAAATTGAGAATATACCAACAACAAAGATTACGTCGTGGAAAATACCCAATAATGCTGCCAAAGCATAATCAAATCTGAATCTTACAGAAAGATATACGCAAATCCCTAAAAATGCTAATGTCATTGCCACAAGTGAGTTTTTGAATAATTCTTTACCCATTGTTGGACCAACTGAAGAAACTTGAATAAGTTCAGGGTCTTCATATTGTTGAGCTAATGCGTTAGAAATATTTTCAACATCTTCTGTGCTTTCACCAATAAATTTAGTTCTTATAGAAATAATTGAATCGATAGTGTTTTGAGTATTTTCTTGTTGTGCGTTATTTACGTTCAAAATTTGTAAATAAGGGTTTTCGATCCCAATTTTTTCTAAATTTCCACGAGTTGTTGTCAAATCGTTATTTGAAATTTTTTGTTTCAAACCATATTGTAGAATTGTACCACCAGTATAATCAATACCAACTTTTAACGGTGCGTGGTTTGGATAAGTTACAGATGAATAAATCATTGCAACAATTCCAGGTAAAAGAAGTAATGCAGATAATACCATCCACAATACTCTATATTTAACTACTTGTAATGTAATTTTCTTAAATGTGAACATTTTATCTGATCCTTTCCTAATCCAAAATTCCAAAACGAGCTTTTTCACGTTTTGTTTCTGTTGCTTCATAACTTTTGCCAATTTCGTCCTGTCTTAGACCAAACAAGGCAGGATATTTTAATTCGCCTGTACCAAATATCAAGTGCATAAAGTTCTTAGTAATTGTAATTGCACTGAGCATTGAAACAATAACACCAAGAGCAAGTGTTAAAGCAAAACCCTTAACGATACTTGTTCCTAGTATATAAAGAATTGTACAAGTAATAATTGTTGTCATATTTGAATCGAAGATACTTGTGAAAGCTCTGTCAAAACCTGAATTGATTGCAGTAAACAAGTTCCTACCAGCACGAAGTTCTTCTTTTGTCCTTTCAAAAATCAATATGTTAGCATCAACTGCCATACCTATTGAAAGAATAAAGCCAGCAATACCTGCAAGAGTTAATGTTACAGGAATTGTTTTGAATAATGCAAATAAGATTAAACTATAAATAATCAATGCAATATCAGCGATCAAACCAGGTATTCTGTAATATGCAATCATGAATATCATGACAAAACCTAAACCAATAAGTCCTGCAAATTTAGATTTAGCAATACTATCAGCACCTAAAGTTGGACCTACTGTATTTTCTTCAACTATTTTAGCAGGAACAGGTAATGCACCAGCGTTTAATAAGTTAACCATTCTTTCAGCTTCAGCGTATTCAAAGCCACTGTTACCGCCAGAAATTTGAGCTTTGCCGCCATAAATAGTTTCTCTGATGTATGGAGCTGATTGAATTTCTCCGTCAAAGAAAATAGCCATTTGTTGACCAACAAGCGATTTTGTTAAATCTGCGAATTTTTTTGCACCTGCATCATTGAATTCCAATGATACAACCCATTGACCTGATTGGTCTGTGCTTAAAGATGAGCGTTGCAAATCTTGTCCGCTCAACCCTGTGTAAACCCAAGTTTGATTGCCGTCCTTGTCAATAGGACCTTCTTTTTTAAATTCCAATTGTGCAGTTTCGCCTAAGAATGCTTTTGCTTCTTTAAGGTCGGTAACGTTAGGAATTTCGATTAATAGTCTTTTGTCCCCTACTTGTTGAACTACAGTTTCCGCAACACCAAGTTTGTTAACACGGTTTTCGATAGCGAACTGTAAACGTCCCATAACTTCAGGAGTGATTTTTGCAATAGATTCAGTTGTTTCAGCTTCAAGCATTAAGCGAGATCCACCAACTAAATCTAAGCCGAGTTTTGTAGGCTTAACAAATATTATAACCGTAGATACGATTACAATAAGCACGATTGCCCAAAACATTAAGATTTTGTTTTTCACTGTTTTTTCCTCTTATAAAATTATACTGATTATTTTATCAAAAATTCTCTTGCTGATTATAGCCTGCTCAGGCTATTCTTCATAAAAAGAATCTATTGTTGAGAAAAGAATAATTTTCTCATCTTCTGTAAGTTCAACCAAAGGTCTTCTTACAAAATCTTCTATCAAGCCTTTATGTGCCAAAGCTGCCTTTACAGGAACAGGGTTTGGAGCCATAAATAGTTTTCTAAATACTGGGAATAATTTTAGGTGCATATTTCTTGCAGCCATAAGTTCACCTGTTTTGAAGTTTCTTATCATAGATTTAATTTCAGAACCAAATAAATGTGATGCCACAGAAATTACACCGTGTGCGCCAACTGCCATCATTGGTAATGTCAAACTGTCGTCACCTGAATAAATGGCAAAGTTGCTAGGACAAAGCATCTTGGTTTCTGTTAATAAATCGAAATCAGGGCAGCTTTGTTTTAAAGCAACGATATTTTCATATTTATTAGCCAGGTATGCTATTGTTTTTGGTTGCATTGTAACACCAGTACGAGAAGGTATGTTGTACAAAATTATTGGTAAATCAACAGCTTCAGCGACAGCCGAGAAGTGCTCAATCATACCTTGTTGAGAAGGTTTGTTGTAATAAGGTACAACAGAAAGAATTGCATCAACTTCTTCTTTTTGAGCTAATTTAGCTGCCATAACCGCAGTTTCTGTTGAGTTTGAACCAGCACCAGCAATTACCTTTGCTCTGTTTGCTGCAGCACGTTTTACTGTACTGATTAATTCTACTTCTTCCTCGTGAGTTAAAGTAGGAGTTTCTCCTGTTGTTCCACAAACCAAAACGGCATCACTACCATGCTCAATTAAGTGTTTTGTAAGAGATTCAACGTGATTGTAGTCGATTTCTCTTTTAGCATTCATTGGCGTAACCATTGCCGTAATTACTTCCCCAGCATCATATCTCATAAATTTATCCTCTTTTTCCCTAATCTTTCATATTGATTATATAACAAAATAAAGTATTTAAGCATAAATATTAATTAATATTTAGATTGTAGCAAAAGATTTAATAAATTGCTAAAATTGTAACCGAGTAGAGGTAGGTTGGGTAAAACCCAACAATATTATTTATATTTTTTTATGCTACAATTTAATTATGAAGTGGAGTGATCTTAGTAAAAAACAAAGAGCATATATAGGCGCTTTTGGTGCTTTAATCTCTGTAATGGTTTGGGCATTCGTTTCTGCTGGCATGATTACGCATGACTTTAATCGTAATCAGGTAACAGGTGGTAAAGATAAAAAAG
Source organism: Cyanobacteria bacterium SIG32 (assembly GCA_015152455.1). Taxonomy (GTDB): domain Bacteria; phylum Cyanobacteriota; class Vampirovibrionia; order Gastranaerophilales; family Gastranaerophilaceae; genus SIG32. The sequence goes on along the minus strand of SUTY01000037.1, from coordinate 11,091 downwards.
AAGCTATTATCAACGGTATTGTGTTAACGGAAACCAAAAATGAAACAAAATATTGGGAACTTTACGGAGAATCTGGTACTTATGACAGTTCAAATCAAGTTGCGATTATGGATAATGTAGTAGGGAATTTTTACAAAGATAACGAAGTTTCAATGAGCTTTCAATCAACAAAAGGAACTTACAATTCAAAAAGAAAAATCATTATGCTTTATGATGATACGTTTGTAGTTCTTAAGGACGGAACAACGCTAAAAGCTGACAGATTGCGTTATCCTGGCAATAATGAGCCTATTACTGCAAATGGAAATGTAAGAATTACGAGGGGCGATCAGTTCTCTGCTACTGCTGATGAAATTGAAATCACCCCAGATTTTGAAAGTTTTATTATTAGAGGTAAAACGACTTCCAATATATATGAGGAGGATAAATGAAGAAGATATTAGTTGCCTTTGTTGCAATTTTATTGATAGTAGGAATAAGAGCAAATGCGGTTGACATGGTTATTGATGCCAAAAACCAGAGCTTTTCTGAAGCAGAAAATAAGATCAAATTTGATGGGGACGTTGTTGTTTCAATTGATGAATTAAAAGTTGAAGGTAATTCTGCTGATGTTAGTATGACTAAAAAACAAGAGTTAGATACTGCAACTTTTTACGATAAACCTTACGCTTATGAAATTAAAAAGAACAAAAAAAGAGAAGTTAAAGCTAATATATTAAAAGTTTCTTTGATAACAAAAGTTGTAAAAGCTGAAGGTGATACACAATCAATCGTTTTTGACGGCAAAATTCCAATTATTGTAATCAATGCGGATTCCCAAGAATATGATTCTAAAAGCGGTATTATGAAAGCAGACGGTAGTGTTACAATTCAGTACAAGGAAATTGAAACATTCTCAAATCATGCCACAATTGTTACGGATAAAGGTGGAGATTTAAAAAATATAATTTTGATAGGAAATGCCAGAGTTAAAGAACAAAATAACGAATCTTTTGCCGATAAATTTGAATACAACCCTGCAACTGAAATATTGACTGCAACAGGAAATACCACTTCAAATGCGATTATGGAAGGCGGAGATAAACTCGTTTTAAAATCTCATTATCAGGTTTATGACAAAAGACAAAATATATTTAATGCAAGTGGAAATGTAAACGTTTGGTTCCAAGATTATTATGCAGTTGGTCCTAAAATTACGTTCTACCCTGATAAAACAACAGGTAAACCAAATGAAATTTATTTCAACGGACGTTCAAGCATTTCTCAAGGTGTAAGAACAATTTATGCGGACAAAATCAGAATGATTTTAGATCCAAAAGATTTCCACGCTACTGGTAATACAAGAACAGTTATTAAAAATATCGGATCAGGTAACAATGATTCAGGCATGTCGTTAGGTTTATAAGGAATAGTAAGATGCAAGAAATGATTGATAAAGCTATAGAAAGTTATAAAAAAGGCGATTGGGATTCTGCAATTGATGCGTTTACATCTGTTTTGGAACTGCAGGCTGGCAATGCAGAGGTTTATAATAATTTAGCATTGTGCTATGCGAATAAAGGTGATTTCCAAAAAGCTGAAAAAAATTATTTAAAAGCTATTGAATTAAATCCTAAAATTCCGCAAACATATATAAATCTGGCAGATATATATTACCGTCAAAAAGATTTTGAACACGGCATTGGTTTATTGAATACGGCAATTTTTGAACTTCCTGAAGAATTGATTTTGTCACATTATTTGGCAAGATTTTATATGGAAGATGCAAGGCTTGATATGGCAATTGACGAATTGGAGCAAATTTTAGAACGTCAGCCTGATAATTATGATGCATATTATGATTTAGGCAAAGTACATTTTGAATTAGGCAATTATCAATTGGCTATCGAAAACTTTGAAAATGTTTTGGAATTCAAAGATAACAATGAATTTATTTTCTATTATTTGGCAGAAGCCTATGAAGCTAATGATGAAATTGACAAAGCAATTTCTAACTATTTAAAATCAATAGCAGTAAACGACAAATTCAATCCTGCATATAAAAAAGTTGCAATTTTATTTATGGCTCGTGGTGATTATGCTGATGCGATTGAATATTTTGAAGAATATTTGAATTTAGACATTGCAGAAGAAGAAAAAGCTAATGTAAAAAGTTTGATTGAAAGAATAAAAACTAATGAAGAGTAAATATTGGATAGCGTTTTCGTCAATGGAGCAAATTGACAGTCGCTTTATTCAGAGATTATATAATTATTTTGGAGATATTGAGTTGGCATTTAATGCCACTCTTTCTGATTTGTCACAAATTGATGGGTTGAATATTAAAAAAGCAGAAACTTTCATTGATTTGCGTAATAAAATTAATCCTGATAAAATTTTAGAACAAGTTACTCAAAGAAATATCAAATATCTTACTTTTGAATATGAAAAATACCCTCAAATGCTTAAAAATATCGAAAATCCTCCAATGGTACTTTATTATAAAGGTAATCTAGATGATTGCAATTTAGAGAAAACTTTGGCGGTGGTGGGTTCAAGAAAAGCAAGTTATCATGCAAAAGAAGAATTAAATAAGATTATTTCCCAACTTGCGGGAACGGATATTTGTATAGTGTCTGGTTTGGCTGCAGGAATTGATTCTCAGGCGCATTTATCAGCATTGGATAATAACATCAAAACAATAGGTGTTATTGCAAGTGGCTTAGACTTTTATTATCCTACAAGTAATAAGCATCTTTATGAAAGAATTGAAAATGGAAATGGTGCGGTTATAAGTGAATATTTCCCAACATTTGAGCCTTTAAAATTCAGATTTCCTCAACGTAATAGAATTGTTTCAGGCTTGTCTTATGGGACTTTGGTTGCAGAAGCCTCTTTAAAAAGTGGTGCATTGATTACTGCCAATTTGACGTTAGAACAGGGTAGAGAATTAATGTGCATGCCTGGATTGATTTCTAACCCTAACACTGAGGGGATTTATAAGTTGTTAAAAAATGGTGCAACGCTTGTGACTTCAGCCGAAGATATTTTAAACGCATTGAATTGGGAAATAAAACAAACAAGAGTTGAACAATTAGAATTACCACAGTTGACAGATAGTGAAATGAAAATTTTTGAAGCCCTTGAAATAGAGGAAAAAGGAGTAGATGAACTGCTCGTTTTGACTAAACTAAGTGTAGAAGATTTATTGACTGACTTGACAACCATGGAGCTTAAGGGCATAATAAAACAAGTTAATGGGGACAGATATAAAAAAATATGACACAGACAGCTACAAAAACAAAAGAAAAATCATTAGTTATAGTTGAGTCGCCTGCAAAATCTAAAACAATTAAAAAGATTTTGGGTGATGGATTTCAAATAGAGGCAAGTTATGGCCACATTAGGAATTTACCTACAAAAGATCCTGAAACAGATAACTTGGGATTTGATGTAGATAATAATTTTGAACCGAAATTTGAAATTATTCAGGGAAAACAAAAAGTTGTCAGAACTTTAAATGATTTGGCAAAAAAAGTAGATAAAATTTATTTGGCTTCCGACCCTGACCGTGAGGGAGAAGCAATTGCTTGGCACGTTAGACAAGTTTTGAAAGTGCCAGATGAAAAAGTTTATAGAATTGTATTCAATGAAATTACTCCAAAAGCGGTTAAACATTCTGTTGATAATCCACGTGGTATTGATATGGATATGGTACAAGCTCAACAAACAAGACAAATCCTTGACAAACTTGTGGGGTATAAATTGAGTCCTGTACTGTGGAAACAGATGGGAAGTTATAATCTTTCTGCAGGCCGTGTGCAATCGGTTGCATTGAGAATGATTTGTGAAAGAGAAGATGAGATTGAAGCGTTTGTTCCTCAAGAATATTGGTCTATTCATGCGGATTTGGATAAAGACGGAAAAATGTTTGAAGCTGAATTATCCAAAATAAAAGATGAAACTGTTGATAAAAATATCAAAAATGAAGAAGAAGCTCAAAAAATCGTAGATTATTTGGCTAATCCGCAAACGCAATACGAAGTTTCAAAAGTTACTCAAAAAGCTACAAAACGTAAGCCGACTGCACCATTTATAACTTCAACAATGCAACGTGCAGCCAGTTCAAAACTAGGCTTTGGAGTTCAAAAAACAATGCAAGTTGCACAGAAACTTTATGAAGGTATCGAAATTGATGGTACTCCTGTCGGTTTGATTACTTATATGAGAACTGATAGTGTACGTGTTTCTGATGATGCTATGACTATGGCAAAAGATTTTATTTTAAATAATTATGGAGAAAAATACTATCCAGAAGCCCCAAATGTTTATGTAAAAGGTAAACAAAATGTTCAGGACGCTCACGAAGCTATCAGGCCATCATATCCTGACAAAACCCCGGATAGCATAAAACAATACTTAGACTCTGATCAGTATAAATTGTATAAACTTATTTGGGAAAAATTCATGTCTTCTCAAATGGCAAATGCTGAAATGGCAAATAAATCTATTGAAATCAAAGCTGGAGATTATACATTAAAAGCTGGTACAAGCAAAATTACATTTGACGGCTTTTTAAAATTATATGATGATGCAGAAGATGATAAAGAAAAAGTTGAAGATTCGAAAATCCCTGATTTGGAAAAAGGTGATAAGGTTGAATGTAAAAAAATAAATCCAAAACAACACTTTACACAACCTCCTCCAAGATTTAACGAGGCTTCATTAGTTAAAGCATTAGAAGAATACGGTATTGGTCGTCCGTCAACTTATGCAACGATTATTACGGTTATTCAAACACGTAAATATGTCGAGAAAAAAGGTAAAGTTCTTCACCCTACAATCTTGGGAAGAGCAGTATCTAGACAACTTGTAGAGCAGTTTGCAGATATTATGGATTACAAGTTTACTGCGGGCATGGAAGAAAAATTAGATAAAATCGCAGAGAAAAAAGCAATTTGGAATAAAGTCCTAAAAGATTTTTACGATCCGTTTATGAACGAAGTAAATTCTGTTATGAATACGGCTAAAAAAGTTAGTATTAAAGTAAAAGTCGATTGCCCAAATTGTGGTAGTCCAATGATTTTAAAAACAAGTAAAGCCGGTACTCAATTCCTTGGATGCTCAGCTTATCCAGATTGCAGAACCACAATGTCTTTGAGTAAATTAGACGAAATGGAAGCAGAAGCAGGTGAAAATGCAGCTGAAAAGCCACAAGAGGTCTGCGAAGAAAAATGTGAAAAATGTGGTGGCGATATGGTGTTTAAACTTGGACCATATGGAAAATACATGGAATGCGTAAATTCAGAATGTAAAAATCGTAAACCATATAGAAGATCTACAGGTGTTACTTGTCCAAAATGCGGTCAGGGGAAAATAGTTGAACGACGTTCAAAGCGTGGTACGATTTTCTTTGGCTGCGATAAATATCCTGATTGTGATTTTGTCTTATGGAATGAGCCGATTGATGAAAAATGCCCAAATTGCCAATCACTTTTAGTGAAAAAAGTTCTAAAAAGTGGCGAATCAATAGTCTGTTCAAAATGTAGTTTCAAAAAAGAGGGAAATAATGACGCTGAATAAAGATTTGTATGAAAGATATTTGGCTAAAAAAGCTAAAAAGTTGGGTGTTTCGGTTGAATCTTTAAGAGGGGCTTCATCTCAAACAACAGGTTCTCAATCAACAGAACAATCTCAATCAGAAAATGTTGTTCAGGCTTCAGAGAGTAATGTTGAGCAACAACAAGTTCAACAAGTAAATACGTATGTTCAACCTACGTATCCACAACAAACTTATTCTCAGCCTGTTTCTCAACAGACTTTATATTATCAACCAAGTCAGACTGTTAATCGAGTTGTTGAGCCAACAATTATTGACAGACGAGAAAATAAATTTGCAGTTATAGGTTTTCCTTTGGGGCATTCTTTGTCATCTGTGATTCATACTGTTGGTTTCAAAAGTATGGGACTTGATGCTATTTATGAAACATTAGAAACTGATCCAGAAGATTTGGTTTCACGTATAAAAATGCTTAAAAATGGCAATTATAAAGGGTTTAATGTTACTATTCCATTAAAATTGCCTATAGCCATGTTTATTGATGAAGTTGATAAATCAGCTGATATTGCAGGTGCTATAAATACTGTAGTTATTAATCCTGACAGAACTATGAAAGGTTATAATACTGACGTAATGGGGTTTAAAAAGGCTATTCCAAGTGACTTTAAACTGTTTGGAAAAGTCGCAGGGATTTTAGGTACTGGTGGTGCAAGTCGTGCTGCGACTATAGCTTTAGCTCAAGCTGGAGTTAAAGAAATCAGATATTATACGAGAAATATTCCTAATTGTTTGGATTTGTTGAATTATATGCGCAGAATTTTCCCTCAAGTTCAATTCGACGCTTATCAAATCGAATTTATTAGAGATTTATCTATGGTAGATATTTTGGTAAATACAACACCTATTGGAATGTTGGGACGTTCTGCAGATATGACACCTGTTGAAAAACCCCAATTAATGACTTTGCCTCAAGGGGCATTGGTTTATGATGTTATATATAATCCTCGTAAAACAGTATTTTTGAAACTTGCTGAAAGTTTGGGGTATAAAACTGTTAACGGTTTGGATATGTTTATAGGTCAGGCTGTTGCAGCAGAAGAAATTTGGACTGGGCGTATTCCAAATGTTGATTCTATGAAAATAGCATTGCTTGAAGCGCTTTAATCAGGGATATATTCCAATAATTCGTGGAGTGTGCAGCCTGTACATTTACAAATTAGATTAATTGTATCTAAACCTACATTTGTATGTTTACCACGCATAATGTTAGATAGGTTAGCTTTATTTAAACCTGTCAGTCTATTAATTTCTGCAGCTGACATGTTCTTTTCCCATAATACTTCTCTTAATTTTACTTTAATCATATCCTAATTATACCAGTCTGTGTCCAGATATTGGCATTAGTTATCCTATAAAATAACTAATTATTTTATAAGATAATTAAAATTTATAAATATTTATATTCCCCAAATAACTAAGTCTTATTCGTAGCGTAGTGCATCAATAGGATTGAGCAGAGAGGCTTTGTATGCAGGATAATAACCAAACAGTACGCCAATGGCACCAGAGAACCCCAATGATAAAGCAATAGATCCGCTTGAGATCGCAACTGTCATTGCACCTGTCAGTTCAACAATTTTTGCACCCAAAACTCCCAAAATGACTCCGACTATTCCACCTATTATAGAAAGCAAGAAAGATTCTATCAAAAATTGTATTCTAATGTCGGAGGCTTTTGCGCCTATTGCCATACGAATTCCGATTTCTTTTGTACGTTCGGTTACGGATACAAGCATAATATTCATAATGCCAATACCGCCAACAAGAAGTGATACTGACGCAATAGCACCAAGTAGAATGGACATTGTTTTTGCTGAAGATTTTATTGTTTCTTGCATTTCAGCTAAGTTTCTTATTTCAAAATCGTTCTCCTGATTTTTCCCTATTCTATGGCGTGTTTTCAATAATTCAGTAATGTCTTCTTCTGCAATAGATAAAACTTCTGAGTTTTGCGCTTTTACGTTAATCATTTTGACAGTACCAGGGAAATCTGTTCCGAAAACTTTTTTCTGTGCTGTTGTTATTGGAATGAAAACTAAGTCATCCTGATCCATACCCATGCCGTTTTGACCTTTTGTTTTTAAAAGTCCGACAATTTTAAAAGGTACATTTCCTATGCGCATTGTTTTATTTATAGGATCCATATCACCAAAAAGTTCGGTTGCTATTGTGTTACCTATAATTGCAACTTTTGTATTGTTTTTAATATCCTCTGGAACGAAATTTCTGCCTGAAACTATTTCGTAATTTCTTATAAATAAGTATGATGCAGTTGTTCCACCAATTGTAGTTGACCAGTTTTGATTTCCATAGGTAAGTTGTTTTGCCTCAGAAGAATAAGGTGCAACTGCAAGAATTCCACGACAATATTTTTCGATAGCTTCGGAGTCTTTTAGTGTCAAAGTCGGTTTTGTTCCTGAACCCATTCTGACACCACCAGAAGTTGCAGATGCGGAACGTATCATTAATAAATTACTTCCCATTGATTCCATATCTTTGGCAATTTTTTTACTTGCACCTGAACCAACGGCAAGCATTATAATAACGGCACTAACACCAATGATTATACCTAAACTTGTTAGCATTGAGCGCATTTTATTTATTTTTAATGACACGATTGCCATTTTTAGAGTTGATTTAAAATCTATCATCTTTTAACCTCGTCGGAGATAATATTTCCGTCTTTAAAGCGTACAACACGCTTACAATATTCAGCAATGTCAGGTTCGTGAGTTACAAGAACAATTGTTTTACCCATTTGTTCGTTTAATTTCACAAAAAATTCCATAACTTCTATACTTGTTTTTGTGTCCAAATTACCTGTTGGTTCATCCGCTAAAATTAATGGTGGATCGTTTACTATTGCACGGGCAATTGCGACACGTTGTTGTTGCCCACCTGACATTTGGTTTGGCATATGGTTTTCTCGATTTTCAAGACCTACGATTTTTAGAGCTGCTTTTGCTCTAATTCGTCGTTCTTCTTCAGAAATTCCTTTGTAAATCATTGGAAGCTCTACATTTTCTAAAGCACTTGTTCTGGAAATTAAGTTAAATCCTTGAAAAACAAATCCCATTTTGAGATTTCTGACTTCTGCCAGAGAATTTGTATCTAAAGAAAGCATATCAATTCCATCAAGGTAATAACTTCCACTGTTGGGTTTATCAAGAGTTCCAAGCATATTCATAAATGTTGACTTGCCTGAGCCTGAAGCGCCCATAATCGCCACGAATTCACCTTTTTCTATAGATAGAGAAACGTTATTCAAGGCGTTGAAGCTATCATCACCAGTTTGATATGTTTTTATTGCATTTTTAACTTCTATTAGTGCCATTAAAACATCCTCGGTCCTCTACGCATAGCACCAGCTTTAGTCTTGGCTTTTGAATTGCTGGAGCTTACTATTACTAGATCGCCTTCTTTTATGTCTTTTGAAATTATTTCAAATTTTGAATCATCACTTGCGCCTTGTGAGATGTTAATTCTTACAGGTTTATTTTTATCAAGTTTCCAAACACCTTGTTCTTTGTATTTTTGACCATCAACTTCAGGTGTGAATTTTAATGCAATGTTAGGTGCACATAAGACATTTTCACTTTTATCGGTAATAATTGACACGTTTGCAGTCATTCCTGGAACAAGTTTTAAGTCTTCATTATCTACATCAACAATGACAACGTATGTTACAACGTTTGATACTGTTGTTGGAGAAATTCTAACCTGAGTTACTTTACCTTCAAAGTTTGTGTCAGGATATCCGTCAAGAGTGTACGTAACATCTTGCTCAACTTTAACTTTGCCGATATCTGCTTCTGAAACGTTAACTTCGATTTGCATTTTTGTTAAATCTTGGGCTATTGTAAATAATTCAGGAGCTTGAAAACTTGCAGCAACTGGTTGACCAAGGTTAATTTCTCTTGAAATTATTGTTCCGTCAACAGGTGCAATTATTTTTGTATATCCTAAATTGGTCATTGCAGTTTTGTATGTTGCACGAGCTTGTGAAATTTGAGCTTTAGCAGATTCTATCTGTGCTAAATTTGAAAAATAATCGCTTTCGGCTTGGTCAAGTTCACTTTTTGCAATGAAGTTTTTAGCGTACAAGTTTTTATATCGAGTGTAAGTTTTTTTAGACATTTCTGTTACGGCTTGTAATTTAGCCAAATTACCTTCAGCATTGTTTATTTGAGCTGTTGCCTGATCAACTGAGGCTTGGAAGTTTGCAGGGTCTATTTGTGCTAAGATTTGTCCTTTTTTTACTTCTGAATTAAAGTCAACATAAATTTCTTTTATAAGACCTGATACAGTCGAACCTACGCTTACCAAGTTTACAGGATTTATCGTCCCAGAGGCTTCGACCACTTGGGTTATTGTACATTTTTTTATTGGCATAGTGTCATATTTTATACCGTTAGTTTTTTTTGTTATTAAAAACAAACTGCTTAATAAAACGATTGCTCCTACGCCTATTACTATGTGATTTTTGGTTAGTTTCATTAGTATGTATCCTCAATTGTGATTGTTACTTCTTGTGGCAGTGCAATTGATTTTTCTAAATTTGCACGAGCTACATTGTATTTGTAAATTGCCTCAACAAAAGTATGTTGAGCGTTGTTGTATTTGACTTTTGCGTCTTGAAGTTCAATGTAATCGCCAAGTCCTACCGCATATCTTCCGTCAGCAAGTTCAAAATTCTCTAACGTTTGACGAACTTTTACAGCAAGTAATGGTACTTGTTTTTCAAGTTCAATCATATTAATGTATGCGTTTTGAACTTCAAAATACACGTTTTGTTTGAGTAGATTGATTTCGTTTTGTGCTAATGCAACTTGAATTTTTCCTGCATCAATTTCGTGTTTTTTGCCCAAAATATTCACGTTACTTGAAATATTAATCCCTACATTGAAGGAATTTGTTGCATTCAGATCTCTATAGCCATAACCGGCACGAGCGCTAATTTCAGGATAGTATTCTCGTTTGATGTACAACAGATTTTCTTCCATTGCTTTTAAAGTTGCGTCGTATGCTTTGATATCAGGTCTGTTTGCGTATGCTAATTCAACTGATTTTTCAAAAGTATATGGGAATGCTTCAAATTTATAATCAGTTAAAATTTCAGCTTTCTCTGCCTTTGCGGTTAAAGTCGCATCATCTATATTTTCAGGTAGAACACTTAAATCGCTTTTTTTATCAAGTTCTTCTAAGTTCACCATATATAAGTTTTCTTTGTACTTAAAAGTTTCTGTTGGTTGAAGTTCATAATCCGGCGAATGCGCTATGTACATAGAATTATTTAGAGTTACCATAGCATTTTTATATGTTTTTTGAGCGTTAACTAATGTTACTTTTGAATCGCTTAGGTTAACTTCTGCGTTCACCAAGTCGATTTTTGATTTAATTCCTTCTTCAAAATATGCTTTAGTTCTTTGGTAATTTCTTTCATTAATATCAACATAAGCCTTGTTGATATCAACGGCAGCACGAGCTGCAAG
>SUTY01000036.1 GCA_015152455.1 Cyanobacteria bacterium SIG32 | reverse complement strand
CCAAAACATCAAGTTGCTCAGGTGCAAAAGTAACACCTTTTTTAGTTGGAAGCCAAGTTTGACCACCATCAGTTGTATAATGGATTCTTAAATTGAAATAGCTTCTTCCTTTGTATTCACTAACAGAAATTTGTAATTGTTCTGTTTCAGTTCTTTCAATAGTTGCCAAAATTTTTGCTTCTGCCATAATTTTTCTCCCCTAATACTAAACGCAATTTCATAATACCACAAATTTTTTGTTTCTGATAGAATAAAAAAACAAATAAGGAGAAAATTATGATAAAAGTTGCGGTGTGTGGAGCTTTAGGCAAAATGGGCAAAGAAGTTGTTAACGCAGTTACAGAATGCCATGAAACCGAACTGGTTGCACAAATAGATATAGCAGGTGATTTATTTAAAACTATCGAAGAAGCTAAAAAATCTTGTGATATTGATGTTGTTATTGACTTTACACAACCAAAGTCAATTTTTGAAAATGCTAAATACTGTTTAACTAACGGAATAAAAATTGTTATTGGTACAACAGGTTTAACTGATGAACAAATTGCAGAACTTGAAAGGCTTTCAAAAGAAAATAATACAGGTTGTTTTATCGCACCGAATTTTTCAACAGGAGCTGTTTTGATGATGATGTTTGCAGAACAAGCTGCAAAATACTTTGAGAATGCTGAGATCATTGAACTTCACCATAACCAAAAGAAAGACGCACCATCAGGTACTGCCGTAAAAACGGCTTTGATGATGTCAAAAGCAAGAGAAAGTTTTACTACTGGAAATTGTGCTGAAATTGAAACTATTCAAGGCTCAAGAGGTGGTAGCTCTTATTCTGATATCCATATACATTCAGTCAGAATGCCTGGATATATGGCATCACAAGAAGTGCTTTTCGGCTCAAACGGTCAAGTTTTAAAAATCAGACACGATTCAACAGACAGAAAATGTTACATGCCAGGCGTAATTTTAGCCACAAAATATGTAGCAGAACAAAATAATTTTGTATATGGATTAGAAAATATTTTATAAGAGGGGAATTATGAGAAAACCAAATATCGCAATTTTAGGTGCAACTGGCGTTGTAGGCAGAGAAATTACAAAAATTCTTGACGAATTAAAAGTTGAATATAATGAAATTAAATTTTTATCCAGTCCAAAAAGCGCCGGAACAGAAATCGAATTTCAAGGCAAAAAATATATCGTAGAAGAAGCAAAACCAGAATCTTTTGATGGCGTAAACATTGTTATCGCATCAGCTGGTGGTTCAACATCTCAAAAATTCGCACCAGAAATCGTAAAACGTGGTGGGGTTTTAATCGATAATTCATCTGCCTTTAGAATGGATAAAGATGTTCCATTAGTTATTGCATATGTTAATGATGAAGATTTGAAAAAACACAAAGGTATCATTGCAAATCCTAATTGTTCAACTTCACAATTAATGCTAGTTTTAAAACCATTACACGAAAAAGCAAAAATCAAAAGACTTGTTGTTTCAACTTATCAAGCAGTTTCAGGTGCTGGTTTAGCTGCAATCAATGAATTAAAAGCTGATACTGAAGCAAATTTAAAAGGTGAAAAATTTGAAAACGTATGTTTCAAAAAACCAATTTCATTTAACGTAATCCCTCAAATCGACGTATTCTGTGAAAACGGTTACACAAAAGAAGAAATGAAAGTTGTAAATGAAACTAAAAAAATTCTTCACTTAGATGCTGACACTCCAATTTCATGTACCGCTGCAAGAGTTCCTGTATTCAACGGTCACTCAGAAGCTGTTGATATTGAGTTTGAAGAAAATATAACTCCTGATGAAGTTCGTGAAATTTTGAAAAACACATTTGGTGTTGAAGTTATAGATAATCCTGAAAACTTTGAATATCCAACAACTCGTAACGCTTCAGGTGTTGATCCTGTATTTGTCGGACGTATTCGCAAAAACTTGGCATTCAACAACGGAATTTCTCTATGGTGTGTTGCCGATAACTTAAGAATCGGTGCTGCTTTAAATACAGTAAGAATTTGCAAAAAAGTTACAGAAATGCAATTATTCTAGCAAATTTTAAAATTTACAAGTTTTTATTCCTTTCAAAAGGAGAATATTGTTATGCCAAAAATCGGAGATTTAATAAGCAGTCTTGAAATAAAAGGTAAAAGAATGGAAGCTCCTGACTGGTGGGCGACAAAACACAAATTAAAAAAAGAAGCTCAGTCTATGGAAATGACAAGAGCAAAACTTGATTTGCAAAAATCCTATGAAGTTAACTCTGCAAATGACATTTCTGCTGAAGAATATGCAGCTCAAATGCGTTCAGGTCTAGATTTGCCTGCGTACAATGAGTATGCACCTTGGAGTAACATTTACAGACCTTCTAAAACAATTATTATTGCTCGTGATTATAAAAATCAGCCGTTTTAGTCAACAGTTTATCATTAATAGTTTTTATAACAATATCCGGAGTCAAAAATTCCATGCACTCCGGAATTTTGTGTTTACAATATTTTTTAGCACCTTTCTGCAAAAGGCAAGGTGAACAAGAAAATTTGCGAGATAAAACCTTGCAATTTTCACTTCTTGGCTGCCATCTTTTTAATGATGTTGGCCCATGTAATAAAATTGATGGGATATTAAGAGCTGCCGCCATGTGAATTAATCCCGAATCTATTCCAATCACTAAATCCATCTTTTTTATTAAAGATGCTGTTTCTAAAATAGACAGTTTGCCACACAAATTTATTGGCTCGATTTCGATTGAATCATATATACCAAAATCAATAGCCTCATAAGAATCTTTTGAGCCTCCTGCATAAAAAACTTGAGCCTTACATTGATTTGATAAATATTTAACAACTTTTACCCAATACTCATCTAACCAATTTTTTTGAGGGAATCGACTGTAAGCCTGAATTAGAATTTTTTTAGATTTTATATCCTTCAACAGATCTTCAACAATTGCGTTACTCATTCTGTCTAACCAAAGTTCAGTTTTATCATTTTCAATTCTAATACCTGATATTTTCAACAGATCCAAATAGCAATCAATTTCGTGTTTATCTTCATTATATGGAGATTTATGTGTCAAAAAACAATTTCGTCTTATGTCGAAACCTACACGATTTCTTACGCCGGCCAAAAATGCTAAAAGTGTAAAAAATCTATCATTTTTCAAAAAGAAAATCGTATCATATTTTTTAAATAAAGAAATATATGCCCAAAAATTTTTCCATTTGCCATCTATTGAAAAAATTTTATTAATATATGGGCAATTTCTCATAACGCCTTCTGCCACATCATCAACTAAAATATCAATTCTTACACTTGGCAAAGCCTTACGAAGTTCTCTATAAAACGCACTTGCAAAAATCGTATCTCCAATTGTCCCGTATCTTATAACCAATATTTTTTTCATAACTTAAAAATCGTACCATTGCCCAGATTTATTTTGTATTAGCCAAATGTCTATATTTTTATTACTTTTTGTTAATACTATGCGACTTTTGAGGATTTTTTTGATAAAATTAAGGAATGGGACAAGTGTTAAGAAGAGAAAATATCGCAGAATTTGTTCGTAACCTGCAAAAAATTGGCAAAACAGTTGTAGCAACTAACGGTTGTTTTGATATTTTGCACGTTGGACACGTTCGTTACCTTCAAAAAACCAAATCTTTTGCTGATTATATGATAGTTTTACTAAATTCAGACAAATCAGTTAGATCAATCAAAGGTGAAGGTCGTCCTATCAACAACGAAAACGATCGTGCAGAAATACTTTGCGCATTAAGTTGTGTTGATTATGTGGTTATGTTTGATGAAGACAGCCCTAGAGATTTGTTAGACTTAATTAAACCTGACGTTTACACAAAAGGCGCAGATTATACAATGGAAACTTTACCTGAAGCAGATATTATGATCAAAAACGGCACAAGAGTTGAATTCATAGAGTTTGTCCAAGGTAAATCAACAACAAACACAATAAATAAAATTAGTAATAAGGAGTAATGTATGAAAACTTTTTCAGTAGAAGAAATTACAGAAATTGTCGGTGGTATGTTAACAAAAGCACAAGATGCTAAAATTACACAAATTGCACCACCATTGTTATCAGACGAAAACACTCTTGCTCTTGCATTAGGAGAAGAAGAAATCGCAAATCTTGCAAATTCAAAAGCAAAAGCAGCTTTGGTTCCTTTGGGTGTTCAAATTGATGGTTTGACAACTATCGAGGTTGAAAGACCAAGATTAGCTATGATGAAATTGTTAAATTTATTCTACATTCCACCTGTAGTAAACAAAGATATTCACCCAACAGCAGTAGTTGATCCTAGTGCAAAATTAGGCCAAGGCGTTTGCATTGGGCCAAACGTTGTGGTTTCTCCAAATGCTGAAATTGGTGACAATACAAAAATTCTTGCAAATTCATATATCGGAAGCAACGTAAAAATCGGAACAAACTGCTTCTTCCACCCAGGTGTTAACGTTGGCGACAGAGTAAAGGTTGGTAACAATGTAATTCTTCATCACGGAGTTTCATTAGGCGCTGACGGTTTCAGTTTTGTTACAGAAAATCCTGATAATATTGAACAAGCAAGAAAAGATGGTGTAATAAAAGAAACAGAACAAAAACACGTTATCTATAAAATACCTTCAATTGGCGCAGTTGTAATTGGTAACAATGTTGAAATCGGTGCAAATGCTGCAATCGACAGAGGTACTATCGAAAATACAGTTATTGGTGATGATACAAAAATCGATGACTTGGTAATGATTGGTCATAACTGTAAAATCGGTAAAGGTTGTTTAATTATTTCACAAGTAGGTATTGCAGGTAGCTGTGTAATCGGCGACAGAGTTGTAATCGCCGGTCAAGCAGGCTTGGCTGATCACTTAGAAATCGGTTCTGACACAATTATTGCAGCAAAAGCAGGTGTTTCTAAATCCTTCCCAGAACGTTCAATCGTTGTAGGTATCCCTGCTATGCCAAGAAAAGATTTCATCAAACAATTAAAAACAATGAAAGATGCTCAAGAACTTATCGGCAAATTCAAAAAATATGAACCAATGCTTAGTGCATTTGAAGAGGCACACGCAGAATAATGACAACAATTAAAAAAGAAATTTCCATAACAGGTAACGGCTTAATGAAAAATAAGCCTTGCACGGTAACATTTTTCCCTTCAAATGAAGGTAAAATCAGGTACTTTGTAAAAGGTCAAGAAGCCTTTATAGCTGATGTGGACAACGTTCTTTCAACAGACCACTGTGTAACTTTAGGCAACAAAAAAGCAAAAGCAATGTTAGAAGAACACCTTTCAGCAGCTCTTGCTTTTTGTGGAATTGATTCTATCGATATTTGTATGGATGAATTTGAAATCCCTGCACTTGACGGCAGTGCCAAACAATGGGTTGAATTGTTCAAACAAGCAGGTATTGAAAAATCAAAACCTAAATATTATACAGTTTCAGAACCTGTATATTACTTAAATGGTAAAACAAGTCTTGTAATTCTACCTAGTGATGAATTGTTTATCTCATATGCAGTAAATTATGATCACCCAGATTTGACAAGACGTTGGGTAAATTATAACCCTAAAAACCCTGATGAAATAATTGAAGCAAGAACTTTTGGTTTTTATAAAGACTTAAGAAAATACCAAATGTTTGGATTTGCCCAAGGTGTAACTGTTGAAAACACAGTTGGACTAAAAGATGAAGGTTACACAACCGAATTGCGTTCAGAAAACGAACCGATAAAACACAAAATATTAGATTTAATTGGTGATTTGTATTTGACAGGTGTAAATCCGTTAAATCTTAAAGCGCAAATTTTAGTGAAAGAAGCTGGACACGCTGTTCACGTAAAAGTTGCGAAAATTTTAAAAGATAAACTAATAGAACTATAAGGAGAAAAAAATGACAGAAGAAGTTTTAAGTTTTGATATTATGGAAATTATGGAAATGCTTCCACATAGATATCCATTTTTATTAGTAGATAGAATTACAGAATGTGTTCCTGGTAAATATTGTAAAGGTTACAAAAACCTATCAATGAACGAAGGATTTTTCCAAGGACACTTCCCTAACAATCCAATCATGCCTGGAGTTTTACAATTGGAAGCTATGGCTCAATGTGCAGCTCCAATTCTATTAAAATTACCTGAATTTAATGGCAAATTGGCATTGTATGCAGGTGTTGATGCAGCTCGCTTCAAAAGTATCGTAAGACCTGGCGACAAATTTGAAATGGAAGTTGAACTCCAAAAAGTAAAAGGCCCTATCTGCAAAGCTCACGGTATCGGTAGAGTTGATGGCAAAGTTGTTGTTGAAGCAGATATGACATTTGCTATTAAATAGTTTTAGTTTTTTTTAAAGACTTTCTATATGTGGAAGTCTTTATTTTTGTAGTAAAATATAAGTGTATAGCGTACACAAAAAAGAGGGAAGAAATTTATGAAAACACTTTCACCATTACAAATCGAAAGATTAAAATACCAACCAAAACTTCCAAAAAGCCTTTCAGAAGGTATAAATTCATTGGAAATGGTTGAAGGTTCTGCAACTCAATCTGTTAGAGATCAAGAACAAATTCAAGAATTATTCAAAAATA
The DNA here is from genome assembly GCA_015152455.1 of Cyanobacteria bacterium SIG32. Taxonomy (GTDB): domain Bacteria; phylum Cyanobacteriota; class Vampirovibrionia; order Gastranaerophilales; family Gastranaerophilaceae; genus SIG32. The sequence goes on along the minus strand of SUTY01000036.1, from coordinate 11,377 downwards.
CTTACGGAAAACCTGTTGTAACTTTTGAAACATCAAGCTCTTCAAAAATTTCTGAAACAAGAAACGTTGGTGTAATCCTTTCAGGTGGTCAAGCTCCTGGCGGACACAACGTAATTGCAGGTTTATATGATGCATTAAAACAAGCTAACTCAGCTAACAAATTATATGGTTTTTTAGGTGGTCCATCTGGTATTATTGACGGCAAATATATCGAATTTACAGATGAATTTATGGATCAATACAGAAACACAGGTGGTTTCGATATCATAGGTTCTGGCAGAACAAAATTAGAAACTGAAGAACAATTCAAAAAATCTTTAGAAGTTTGTAAAAAATTAGAACTTTCTGCTGTTGTTATCATTGGTGGTGACGACTCAAATACTAACGCTGCATTACTTGCAGAATGGTTCGTTGCAAACAACACAGGTATTCAAGTTATCGGTTGCCCTAAAACTATCGACGGCGACTTAAAAAATGACCAAATCGAAATTTCTTTCGGTTTTGATACTGCGACAAAAACTTATGCTGAACTTATCGGAAACATTCAACGTGATGCTAATTCAGCTAAAAAATACTGGCACTTCATTAAAATCATGGGGAGATCTGCTTCTCACGTTGCTTTAGAAGCTGCTTTACAAACTCAACCAAACATCACTTTGATTTCTGAAGAAGTTGAAGAAAAGAAAATGTCTTTAGAATCAATCGTAAATTATATGGTTGACGTTATTGTTAAACGTTCAAATGCAGGTAAAAACTTCGGTATCGCAGTTATTCCTGAAGGCTTAATCGAATTTATTCCTGAAATGAAATCTATGATTTCTAACTTGAACGATATTATGGCAACTTTAGAAACTGATGCATCATTTGTTAACGCAACAACAATCAGAGAAAAATTTGATATCGTTGAAAACAGATTAGATTCAGCTAATGCTAAAGTTTACAACTCACTTCCAGGTTTGATTAAAGAACAATTATTAGCTGATCGTGACCCACACGGTAACGTTCAAGTTTCTAAAATCGAAACTGAAAAATTGTTAATCGAAATGATTTCAACAAAACTTGATGAATTGAAATCTCAAGGTGAATTTATTGGCAAATTCTCAGCTCAATCACACTTCTTCGGTTACGAAGGCAGATGTGCATTCCCTTCAAACTTTGATGCTGATTATTGCTATTCATTAGGTTATAACGCATTTGCTTTAATCAACTTTGGTTTAACAGGTTATTTATCATCAGTCAGAAACCTAACAGAACCAGCTGACAAATGGATTGCCGGCGGTATTCCTCTAACTATGATGATGAATATGGAAAAACGTCACGGTGAATTCAAACCAGTTATTCAAAAAGCATTGGTTAAACTTGACGGTCCTGTATTCAAACAACTTGAACAACACAGAGAAGACTGGGCTTTGAATGACAGATACTTATTCCCAGGTGCTGTTCAATATTTTGGACCATCTTGCGTATGTGATGTAACTACTTGCACACTTCAGTTAGAAAGAGCAAAAACTTTAGTTAACGCATAAGCTAAAATTCTAAAACTTTTACAGGGTTGGATAATTATTTCAACCCTGTTTTTGTGTGCTTAATAAAAATTTACAATTATTTTTGTAGTAATAGAGCAAATTTTGAAATTTACGCTACTTGTACAACTAGAAAAAATCTGAACAACATGGTATAATGTACACGAAGGTTTAGATGTGAACTTTTTAAGAAAAAGGAGTAGGATCATGACATCACTCGTAACACAAACGAAAGAAAAGAAAGTCAAATCCAAATTCAATGATGAGTTCGAAGATTATCTTAAGGCTCAGTGTTTGAAAACTACCTTCAACGGGGTAGAATTGGAAACATTTTCTTGGTACAAGAAAGTCTTAGGACTTGTTTAGAACAAAAATACAAAAACTTTTAAAAAAATCGGCTGTCATCGAAAGCCGATTTTTTAACGTTTAAGACAGTTTTCTTATAAGCTCATGTGCTTCTTCACAATCTGGGAATATCTCGACTGCTTTTTCTAATTGAGCAAGAGCCGAATTTATATCATCCATTTTTTCATAACATCTTGCACTATTGAGCATTAAATTTACATTCATTGGACTTTTTTCCAGTAAATTTGCAAAAATTCCATTTGCCTGACCATAATTTCCTAACTCAAAATAGCAGAGTCCCAAAAGATTTTGACAGTCGTTAGTCGGATCACCCTCATAAGATTTAATCAAATACATTTTGGCATCTTCAAATTGTTTTAAAAGATAACAAATTTTACCTGCAATAAATAGTAGGAAAGATTGATCTTTGCCTGTTTTTAACGCTAATTCAATCTGTTCTTTTGCTTTTTCCAAATCTTGCGTGTGAATTTTATTCAAAGCAGAAAATGCTAATGCGTTAGGGTTTTCAGGTTCAACTTGCAGAGCTTTTTGATAAATTTCATCTGCTTTACTAAAATCTGCAGTCGAATGCAAATAATTTGCATATTCAAAAAGAATAGAAAAACTTTCGTTATCTAACTCATAAGCCTTTTCAAACTCATCTTTTGCATAATCAAACAATCTTCTTGTAAGGTAAATTACTCCCAAATCTTTATGAGCAGAAGCGTGTTCTGGATTAAGTTCACAAACCTTTTTAAGAATTTTTTCAGCTTTGTCCATATCATTTGTAATAATGCAAACGTTTGCGAATTCATAATACAACTCATAAGAAGCATTCCCTTTTAAAAGAATTTTTTCATATATTTCTTTTGCATGCAAAGGTTGATTAATTTTCAAATATAGATTAGCGAGTTTTTGAGCCATTGTTGTTGATTTTGGATTTAGCATAACCAAATGTTGTAAAATATTGACAGCCATTTGATATTCACCAACCATTTCATAACAACATACCAAATTATATTGGAAATTGTGTTTTTCTGGATGTTGCACGATCAATTGTTTGTAGTGATTAATCGCTGAATGGATTTCCCCTGCTTTAACTTCTGAAAGCGCTAATGCAACCAAATAACTTTCCAAAGGTTCAATATCCAAAGCCTTTTGAAAATATTCACACGCTTCTTTGTGTTTGTTTTGAATTTGTAAAACTGATGCAATATTGAAATACGTAATCGAATTTTCAGGTTCAAATTCAGAAGCCTTTAAATAATTTTCGTAGGCTTTATCTAAATTTCCAATAGTAACATAACAAGTCCCAAGATTATTGTACAATTGCGAATGAGTGGGGTTAAGCTCAAGCGCTTTTTCCAAATAATAAACACTATCTTCAAACTTTTTAAGTGACATACAAGCCGTCCCAACGATATAAAACATTGAATAATCGTCGGTAACAAATTCCAGAGCCTGCTTACCAAGTTCAATAGCTTTTTCAGCTTCTTTTGATTTAACATATACTATACAAAGATTTTTGTACGCTTCTACATACTCTTTTCTTAATTTCAAAACTTCTAAATATGCAGTTTTGGCATGTAAATAATCTTCCAAGTTGTCATAACAATTAGCTAAATAAAACCAACTTGAAGCATCTTCTGGCAAATATTTTACAACAGTTTCAAAAACATTTTTGCCTTCTTTAAATTCATCTAAGTTTAAATAACAAAGTCCAAGAAGTTTCAAGGCTTCAAAATCTTTGCTATCTTTTTCACAAATTTTCAACAATTCGTCTTTTGCTTGAACAAATTCTTTATCCGTAATTAATTTATTAATCTCTTCCATAATTTCATTATACATAAAAAAGTAATATTTACAAAAACCGACCTTATATGGTATAATATAAATTGCCAATTACTTAATATTGCCCTTGTTGTTCTAAGAAAGGAACAACAAAATGGGAAAAAATTCAAAACCATCTTACAGCAAAGGTACCGTATCGGTTAATGGGAATACGGTAGCTTCAAATTACAAAAAAGGGAACACCGTAGTTTCCAACTACAACATGCCTGAAACAGAAAAAGGCATTTACGATTATGCACAGAACGCTCTTTTAAATTCTTTACCGCAGGTTAATGTATTTTCACCAGAAACGAGAAACGATATCAACTCTCAGGTCGAAGCATACAAAAACAAAAGTATGCAAACAATTTATGATACATACAATCCAATGTTAGAGGACTTAAAAACAGATATCGCATCTCGTTTTGGCAACCTAAACAATTCTGTATTTTTTGACAATTTAAACTCGATTGAAAATAACAGAGCAAATGCAATGAGTGATCTAGCGCAAGATGTCGAAGCCAAACGTAATGATCTTTTCAATGATGAATTGAGTAAAAGATACAATTACTTAAATCTAATGAATACATTACAAAATATGATTAATAGTAATGCTATTAATTATATGAATATGGCACAAGGCAACTCATCCTCAGGCAATTCATATAATCAAGCAAACAACACAGCAAATGCAAATAACACACAAAGTAACATAAACAATATACTGCAAGCTGTTGCATTAGCAGCACAATTTGCAAAATATATGTAACAATTCTCGGGTTGGTTCAAACCAACCCTTTTTTTATGTATAATAAACCTATGAACATAATGCAGGAATTTGATACAATAGCCGCAATCGCAACACCTATCGGAACAGGTGGTGTCGGTGTTATAAGAATTTCAGGCGATAAGAGTTTTGAAATTATCCAAAAAATATTCTCAGGCAAAGAGCCACGTGCCGGAAGAATTTCTCACGGCTGGATCGAGGATAACGGAATAAAAATTGACGAAGTTATTGTTCTTGCATTCAAAAATCCTAACAGTTATACAGGTGAAGATGTAATAGAAATCCAATGCCACGGTGGCATAAATGTTGTCAGAAACATTTTAGATTTGGTTTTAAAAAACGGCGCAAGAACTGCAGAACGTGGTGAGTTCACAAAACGAGCATTTTTAAACAAAAAACTTGACCTATCTCAAGCTGAAGCCGTTGCCGATTTAATTCATGCCAGAACCCAAAACTTTGCCGTTCAATCTGCAAAAAATTTATCAGGAGTTTTAGCTGACAAAATAAATGAAATCAAAGGCAGAATTTTTGAAGTTTTATCCAGAATAGTTGCTGGGATTGATTTTCCTGATGATGTTAAAGAACCAGAGTATGATTATTTAATCCAAGAATTTGAAACTGCGTTGTCTGAAATTGATAAAATTCTTTCTTGTGCTAAATCTTCTGATATCTTACGTCAGGGAGTTAAGGTGGCAATTGTCGGCAAACCAAATGTTGGCAAATCTTCATTGTTTAATAAATTATTAAATGTAGAACGAGCAATTGTAACGGATATCGCAGGCACAACACGTGATGTTTTAAAAGAAACTCTTGATATGGAGGTTGCCGTAACTTTAATCGATACAGCTGGAATTCGTGACACTGACGAAGTTGGCAAAGTTGAAGAAATCGGTATCGAATACTCAAAACAATCAGCTGATGAAGCAGATTTGGTTCTATTTTTATATAATGCACAAACAGGAATGAAAAAAGAAGACAAAGAAATCTACGAACTTGTCAAAAATAAAACTCATCTTGTTGTCGCAAACAAATGCGATTTGCCACATAATGAATCAAATGCAATCGAAATTTCTACTTTAACAGGTCAAGGTTTGGACGAATTAAGAGAAAAAATTAAAAATATTGTATGCAATTTCTCTCTTGAAGACACAGAATTTATCACAAACAAACGCCAACAAGATTGTCTTACAAAATGCCGTGAAAATTTAGTTCAGGCACTTAACGCTGCAAAAATCGAAGAACTTCAGGACTTAATTTCAATTGACGTTAAATCTGCATTGTTATTTTTAGATGAAATCACAGGCGAAGTTATTACTGATGATATTTTAAACAACATCTTTGATCATTTTTGCATAGGTAAATAAATTTAATACTGAAAATACCTGTCAAAATCCACATCATCAAAGCTGCAAAGAAGTCTAAAAATTTCATCTTGCTCGTCCATACGTTGAAAATTATATTCATCAAACTTCCAATATTTAGGATTAATTCCTTTTACACGAACGACTTCTGCTTCTTTTAATATATTCAGTTTCTTTTTTACCACTTCAACAGGAAGATCTACGAGTTTTGCCAATTCTATGGCAGTGATGCCATCAGGCTTTTCACATTTTTCAGGTGTCATAAACATCAATTCAAGCCCAACTTTTTTCAAGTCTTTATCTTCGTTTTCCAATTCGTACTCGTACATACAAATATTCTATACAAACACACAATATTTTTAATCATATTTCTGATGTAAATATTAGTTTTGTTAAGTGTTGTAAAAAAGTCGAACAAAAGACTAAAGTTATAGCCAAAAATTACCGTAAAAAAAATTGTGAAGAGTTTCTAAGGAGTATTTTTAAAATGGAAATCAAACCAGTTGATAATTCAAACATTGGCAAAATCATTTTAAATCTGGACAAAATTCTTCCATTAGAAAATCCAAGTATTTTTTTACAAAACAATCCAGAAAAATCACAGAGTACATTTGATAATAAAGATTTGAATAACCTACTATATGATTGCTAACTAAAGAGCCTTAACAGGCTCTTTTTTTTGAGTTATTGCCAAAAGTTGAAAAAAATGGTATGATGAGAAGTGATCAAGGTTTTAGTGACCAAGTGATCAAGTAATATATTTTAAGGTTGGAAGATCCAACAGAATAGGAGAACGTAGTATGTTTAAAAATGAAGCTATAACTAGCTTTAAGAATTTAGGGGGGGGGTAGAAACGCTCTCCTAGCAAGGTTTTCGGCGATTTGTTCAAAATCGTACCGTCATCCTGAACTCGTTTGGCTACTTTTGCCAACGAGTTTACGAGTTGTGCAAAATGCCTGGTTTTCCACAGGATCTGTTAATATAAAATTTGAAAGGTTGTTAACAAGAATTAGATCTTGTACAACCTTGTTTTGTTATGTGAAAAACAAATTTCAAGAAAAAAGTCCTCCCTTGCTAGGGAGGATTTAGGTGGGTGCTTATTAATAATAATAAAAGCTCACCCACCCCCAGCCCCTCCCTAGCGAGGGAGGGGAGAACAGAACAGTTAAAACAGAAAACGTAATCCTGAACAACAACTGTACCGTCATCCTGAATTCATTTCAGGATCTGTTACAAAAACAAAAAAAGTCATAAAGATAAAAAAAGAAAAGCAGGTAAAAATTATGACAAGAAGTATTAAACAAAAGAAAGGAAAGAAAGTATGAAGAAAACAAAAAGTAAATTCTTAGTGCCTCAGTGCCTTAGTGCCTTAGCGCCTTCCAAAAAATCAGCTTTTACTTTGGCTGAGGTATTGATTACCCTCGCAATTATTGGTGTCGTTGCAGCAATGACAATTCCAACATTGATTAGTGATTATCAAGAAAGAGTTACCGTTACAAAAGTAAAAAAAGCCTATTCGACTTTGACAAATGCCTATTCAATGTTTCTTGCTGAGAACGGTGAACCTCCACGTTTTCATTATGACGAACAAGGTGCAATTGATGCTGCAGAAGTCTTTAAGAAATATTTAAAAATTGCAAAAGATTGCGGTACTTCCACTAGCGAAGGGTGTTTGTATAGTGGACAATATATGCTTAAAAATGATGTTCTTAACGAGGCTATTTATTCAACAGATACGAGTTATTATAAGTTACGTTTAGCAGATGGCGCTTCTATATGGATAAGAGGCGCTATAGATTCTGAAACTGCCATTGGAATAGCTATAGCATTATTTTATGATGTTAATGGTGAAGCCCCTCCTAATAAATGGGGGCATGACTTATTTCATTTTAAAGCATATATAAACAGAGGTTTATTGCCTGTTGGAATTATTGCGTCTGATCTTTTTGATGATGCTTGTGCACCAGCAGACAGTAAAGGATATGGCTGCACAGCATGGGTAGTTCAAAAGGGCAATTTGGATTATTTAAAATGTCCAGGAGAATTAACTTGGAAAGATCGTAAATGTCCTAACTAAAAAACTAAGGTCAGGTTATGCCTGACAAAATATAAAATTTATCGGAGTCTATCTTTAGACTCCGATTTGTTTTGGGAAATATTGCACAAGCTACTTTAATTTTTGTTTGTTTTATAATTGGTTTATGAAGAGAAAAATTAGCATAATTGGTTCAACAGGTTCTATCGGAAAACAAGCCCTTGAAGTTATTGAAAAACTTCAGGATAAATTTGAAATTATAGCGCTTGCTGGTGGATCAAATGCAGAACTTTTAAAACAACAAGCCAAAAAGTTCAACCCTAAATATACTGTATTAGGTGAAAAAGGTTTAGAAAAAATCTGTTCCGACAAAGAAAACGACATAATCCTTGTTGCTTGTTCTGGCAAAATCGGATTAAAACCAACCTTAACTGCTATAAAAAACGGCATAGACATAGCACTTGCAAACAAGGAAACCCTTGTTATGGCAGGTGATATTGTTATGGCAGAAGCTAAAAAATATGGCGTTAATATCATTCCTGTTGATAGCGAACATTGCGCAATTCACCAGTGTATAAAAAATATTTCTCAAGTTGAAAAATTGATTATTACCGCATCTGGTGGACCGTTCTTAAACAAATCGATTGATGAAATAAAAAATGCCACAGTAAAAGAAGCCTTGGCTCACCCAAAATGGAATATGGGTAAAAAAATTACTGTTGACAGTGCAACTTTAATGAATAAAGGTTTGGAAATTATTGAAGCGCATCATTTGTTTGGTTTTGATTATGACAAGATCGAAGTTGTAGTACACCCCCAAAGCATTGTACATTCTGCCATCGAATACAAAGACGGAAGCGTTGTTGCACAAATTGGTTTGCCTAGTATGCATATCCCAATTCAATACGCAATATCATATCCTGAAAGATTTGAAGGGATTAAATCAAAAAGTTTTAGTTTTACAGAGATCGCAAGATTAGATTTTCAAAAACCTGATTTTGAAAAATTCCCTTGCCTAAAATTGGCTTATCAAGCTGGAAGAATTGGCGGAACAATGACAACTTGCCTGAATGCCGCAAATGAAGAAGCAGTTTTTGCATTTTTAGAAGGCAAAATCAAACTTCACAACATCTATGAAATTGTTGAAAAAATGATGAACGAACACAAAACAATTCAAAACCCAACAATTGATGAAATCTTTGAAATTGACACACTCATCAGAGAAAAAACAAGAAAATTAATAAATTATTGATTTAATGAGGACATTTCACCAAATAAACCTGATTGTTCACAAAAATCGATATAATTTAAAGTATTATTTTGTACATGTTCTAAATGCTCAATCAATAAATAAATTGTATTAGCAACATCAGACATAGAAGGTTTTTCCCTATCGTTGGATAAAGCACTATATAATACATTACAATAGCTTAACATCTCAGAAAGACTTTCATAGATGTCTTTAATTTTATCTTCATTTTCTGATGTTATCTCTTTTGTTAATACCGTCATGTGATTCACTCCTTTAATAATTTAGAATTAATAATTAAACAACAATTTACAACCAATTATATACTAATAGTATTCTATTAGCAACTTTTAGTATCTAATTAGCGGTTATAATTCTTTACAAAACTAACTATAATCTAAAATATGGAACAAGAATTTAGAAAGATATTAGCTCATAATATTAAAGTTGAAAGAACGAAAAAGGGACTAACTCAGGAAAAATTAGCAGAACTTGCATTAGTTTCAACAAAACATATTACAAAAATTGAAACTTGTCGTGTTACTCCAAGTATTTTTCTAATCTACAAGATTGCACAAGCAATGAATATTTCTATTGATGTTTTAGTAAAAAAAGATGAAACATAATAATATTTTGTCTTACTTGTTTTATTAAGTAATTTGAATTTTTGGCGTATTAAGTTCTGATATGCTACAATTTTTGTAAAATAAGGAGTAGGGATATGAATTTAGAAAATATAAAAAAAGTTGACCCAATTGTTGCTGAACAAATAGAATTGGAATTAAAAAGACAACAAGAAACAATTGAATTAATCGCAAGTGAAAATATTACTTCTCTTGCCATAATGGAAGCTGCAGGAAGCGTTTTGACAAATAAATACGCAGAAGGCAAACCTCACAAAAGATTTTATAACGGATGTGAACACGTTGATGTTATCGAAGAAATTGCTCAAAAACGTGCTTGCGAATTATTCGGTATGGATCACGCAAACGTTCAACCACACAGTGGCGCACAAGCTAATATGGCTGTATTTATGTATTGTCTAAAACCAGGTGACAAAGTTTTGGGTATGGATTTGTCAAACGGTGGACACCTTTCTCACGGTTCACCTGTTAACTTCTCAGGCTTATATTTTGACGTTGAAAGCTACGGAATAAACGAATATGGTGAAATCGATTATGATGATGTTTTAGCAAAAGCTAAAGCCCACAAACCAAAATTAATCGTTTGTGGTGCAAGTAATTACGCAAGAATAATTGATTTCAAACGTTTCAAAGAAATCGCTGATGAAGTCGGAGCATTATTATTGGCTGATATCGCACACATTGCAGGATTAGTTGCTGCAGGACTTCACCCATCACCTGCGCCATATGCTGATTTTGTGACAACAACAACTCACAAATCCCTAAGAGGTCCTCGTGGTGGTATTATTATGTGCAAAGAAGAACACGCTATGGGTATCGACAAAGCAGTTTTCCCTGGTATGCAAGGTGGTCCGTTGGAACACATTATTGCAGCTAAAGCTGTTGCACTTCATGAAGCTATGCAACCTGAATTTAAGGCTTATGCAGAACAAATAATTAAAAACGCAAAAGCACTTGCTCAAGGTCTAATAGATGAAGGTATGGATATCGTTGGTGGAATGACTGAAAACCACTTGATGACATTAGATTTAAGAAAAACAGGTAAAACTGGCAAAGATATGGCTAACGTACTTGAAAAAGTTGGTATCACTGCAAACAAAAATACCGTTCCAAATGATCCACAAAGTCCATTTGTAACTTCAGGTATCAGACTTGGTACACCTGCCGTTACAACTCGTGGCTTTAAAGAAGAAGATATGGTTGAAGTTGCAAAAATTATTGCATCAGCAATTTATGCATCAGATAGCGAAATCGGCTTGCAAAACTTAAGAGAACGCTCTATGAAACTTTGCAAAAAATATCCTTTGTATGAATAAATTTCTGTGCTATAATATACCCGTAAAGAGGGCAGGACAATTATTATTAAATTAACACAAGCTCATATTATCGGAACAATTATCGCCTATATTTTAGGGGTCTTTATCGTTCCATTGGTAATAAGTTTTTCTAAAAAAGAAGGTCTTGTTGACGTTCCAAACGAAAGAAAAATTCACACAAAACCAATCTCGAGAATTGGTGGTGTTGCAATTTGGGCAAGTACAATGCTTACTTTTTTATGCCTTGTGTTCCTAAGTTACTACCCTTACGGAAGTTTATTATCAGG
>SUTY01000035.1 GCA_015152455.1 Cyanobacteria bacterium SIG32 | reverse complement strand
GTTTCAACAGGATCTGCAGTAGTTAAAATTTCTGATGTAAAACAATCAGTAAGTTTATCACTAGAACAAGTTTTAACAATTTTAATGTGTTTAGATAATTCTTCAACAAAGTCAGCAGTAGTTGAATACCCAGCAAGAGATGAAGTAGTATTCATCATAGCCAATGCTTCCCCAAGTCTTCTATTAAAAACACTTGATGCAGTATCCCAAGATCTTTGTTGATAATTTGCAACTAATGTTGGAATAGTCATTGCTGCAACTACACCGATAATTGCTAAGGTGATTAGGACTTCAGCTAAAGTAAATGCTGCCCCCTCACCCTTACCCTCTCCCATAGGGCGAGGGAATAATTCCAAAACGCCCGAAAGCCTTGCTAGGAGAGCGTTTCTACCCCCCCCCTAAGGTCTTAAAGCCAGTCATAGCTTCATTTTTTAACATAATACGATCTCCTTTTCTGTTGGATCTTCCAACCTTAAAATATATTACTTGATCACTTGGTCACTTAAACCTTGATCACTACTTAATATACCATTTTTTCTAACTTGGGTCAATATATTACGGATTTGTTATTTTGCCCATAACGGTTCGATTTTTTGCACCTGTGCATGATGGCAAGTTGTTTGGAATGTTATAGTATGTGCAATATCCCAAAACTGCAAATGCCATGACTTCTTTGAAATTGTTTGAAATATTGTAATCTTCGTGAGTTTTCAATTCGATATGTTTTGGTAAATATCGACGAATAAATTTCATCAAAGTTGGATTATATGCACCGCCTCCACCTATGATAACTTCTTCAATATCAACATTCGGATAAATAAATCTCTCGTAAGCCGTTGTTATAGTTTTTGCAGTTAATGCAGTTACTGTTGCAATAATATCTGCCTGGTCTTTAGGTGCAAATTTTAGCGCATTTTCTATGTATTTAGGTGAAAAATATTCTCTGCCTGTAGTTTTGGGAGGATTTTTAAAATAGTATTCATCTTGCATCAAACAATCTAACCAACTTTCGCATATGTTTCCCAAAGCTGCAATTTTTCCGTCCTCATCATATGGTTTGTTATAGAATTTTTGTGTGCAGTAGTCAATCATTATATTACCTAAACCAGTGTCAAACCCAAATGTGTCATGGTCTTTTGAAACAACGGTTACGTTAGAAATTCCCCCAATGTTTTGTACTGCAACGTTTTTGCCCCTAAACCATTTGTCGTCTGCAAAGCAAACTAAAGGTGCGCCTTGACCGCCACAGGCAATGTCAGCTTCTCTGAAATTTGATATGGTTAAACAGCCTGTTTCTTTTGCTATAACTGAACTTTCGCCAATTTGCAAAGTGCTTTTTAACGATATGTTATCGATCTTTTCATCAAAAGGGTAATGATAAACTGTTTGTCCATGACTTGATATAAAATCTGGTTTTCCAAATTCTGATATCAAAACTTTTGATGCTTCTGCAAAACATTTTCCTATTGCAAAATTTATTTGACAAATATCCTTTAAAGTTGCCGAACCATCAAATATTTGGAATATTTTTGATCGGATATGTTCTGGGTATTTGTGGTTTATTCCTGCGATAAGTTTGCATGACAAATCTGGGTTAACTTCGCATAAACCTGCATCAATACTGTCACACGACGTACCTGACATTAATGCTATTACTCGTTTGGTTTGTAATTCTTCCATATATCAATAATATAAAAAAGCTCGCAATAGAGCAAGCCTCTTAATATACAACTATCCCCAAATGTAAATCCCTAATCTCTTTCCTAAATAATAAAATCCCTAACCAACTACTTTTTCCCTCAATGCCATCCTCTTTGTTTTTATACGGACTGCTAAGCCATCACCTCTGTTTCTTTTGTCCTACTTCGCTTTTACTACTATCTGGTAGCCATCTTCCATTAACAATAATGTAAAACTAAGTTAACTATTTGACAAGCAAAAAAAAATTATTAATTATTTACAATTGACCATGCCCCTAGAGTTATCAAGCAAAAATTCATCTTCTTAAATCTTAATGAAGAAAATTTAATGAAATTACGTAAATATTTAAGGATTTTTTTATTGACAATTTAAAATTACAAAATTTTGAAAGGCATGCTAAGCATGGATATTTTGTAGTAATATATTATTATGAAAGAATTTTTGCAAAGTAATAAAGTTACGTATAATCTAATGTCGTTTACAGCATTTAAGTCAATTTTGTTGTTTTCTTATTTGTTGGAAAAACCTCGCTCTTATGAAGAAATAAGAGATTATTTTGCACAACATGAATATTTGAATGAAACAATTTCTATTGATACCTTGAGAGTTTACATCAACTCGCTTGAACGAGTCGGTTGTGAAGTCGTTAGAGGTAAGAAAGCTGAAGGCTCTAAATATAGAATTGTAAAGCACCCTTTTGAATTAAAATTCTCAGATGAACAGGTGAAAAGTATAATCAAAGTTTATAAAATGTTATTAAAATCTATTGAAGTTGAAGAATTATTGTCACTTACAAAGTTCTTTAAAAAGATTTCAAGAGGCGTTGAAAATCTCCAACTTAAGCAGCTTTTGGCTGAAATATCACCTTTAAATAAATTAAATATCGATATTTTATTGCCATTAATAAAAGCGTGCAGAAAAAATGATGAGATCACTATAATGTATAACTCTCCAAGATCAGGAATTAAAAAGATTGATTTGCTTGCGGAAAATTTGGTTGTATCGAATAATAAAATTTATTTGAATGGTAAAAGTCCAATGTACACTAATAACGCAAGTTTCTTGGTTTCAAGAATTGTGGAACCTCCTGTTGTTAAATTGGAAAAAACAATAGATTTGCCTGATGAAAGTCAAGTAGTTGGATGTGAAATTTATGATATGCATTTTGTTCCACAAGAAAATGACAAAATTCTTCAAACTCTTGATGATAAATTAATTGTTGAGATTTCAGCAGATAATAAATTTTATGCTCGCCAACGCATCTTGGCTTTAGGTAGTGATTGCAAAGTTCTTTATCCTGAAAGTTTTAGAGAAGATGTACTTTCAACTTTAAAAAGAATTAAGGAGGAGTATGTCACAGAAAAAATTTAAAGAAAAATATAATGATGGATGTGTCAAAATTTTTAATCTTCTTAAATTGTTGTATGAAGATAATGCTTTGTATGATGATGTTATTGCAATATTTTCAAAAGATGAACCTGATGCGGAAAAACAACATGTTACATTGAATAAATTTTTGAATACTTTAAAAGTTTTTGGTATGAATTTACAAAAAAGCAATAAAAAATTCACTTCTAATAATTTACCATTTACGGAAACTTTTGATTTAGATGATTTAAAATCAATAAATATGTTAATGCAAGTTGCTAAAAATCTTCCAGAAAGTGCTACCAAAGAAAACATACAAGACGTTGTTGCGTTTTTAAAAACTCGATTTAGTGAAAATGCGCATATTGCGTTTGAAAATATTAGTAATAATGATAACAAAGATTATTCATTTTATTACTCCGATTTAAGGGCTAAAATCGAAATGTGCGAAAAATATTGTAGTGATAATTTCAAAATCGGTTTGACTTACTTGGAAAATGGTGTTGAGGTTACAACTTTTTGTAATGCACAACAAGTTGTATTTGATAATAAAAATGCTTATTTGCGTATTTTTAAAATAACTGAGCAAGAAATAAAAGATATAAATGTAAATAATATTGTAGAAATTAGTTACTTACCTAGTCAAAAAAATTCAAACGAAGTTTCAATGACTGTAGTGTTCAGGTTAAAAGGTCGTTTAGTGCACGCATACTCACTAAGACCAAATGAACGAATCGATAAATTTTATGATGATTCAATTGTAATTGTAAACTCAGGTGAACCAATTGATGCTTTGTTAAAAAGACTTATACGCTACGATTCTGATTGTGTTATTGAAAGACCTAAAGAGCTTCGTACTAGAATGATGGCTATGATAAATGACACTTTAAAAAATTATGAATAATCTACGCAAATTTTGTTAACATTAAAAGTTTTTTGAACTGTCCTATGGTAACATGTTTTTATGGATAAAGCGTATGTTCCTTTACACTTACATAGTGAATATTCCTTGCTTGACGGTGCAATCAGGGTCAAAGAATTGTGCGAATTTGCTAAAGAAAATAACATGCCAGCAGTTGCAATTACAGATCATGGTGTTATGTATTCGGCAATTGAATTTTATCGTACGGCAAAAGAATATGGTATTAAGGCGCTTATTGGTTGCGAATTTTATGTTCATGACGGAGATATAAAAGAAAAAAATCCATCTCACAATCCTCTTTATCACTTGGTTTTGATAGCAAAAGACAAAACTGGTTATATGAATTTGGTAAAACTGGTTTCAATTGCGCATTGTGAGGGTATGTATTATAAACCCCGTGTGAATTTTGAGTTAATTCAAAAATATTCAGAAGGTCTTATTTGTTGTTCAGCTTGTTTAGGTGGTGAGGTTTTACAACATTTATTAAATAAAGAACCTGAAAAAGCTAAAGAAACTGCCCAAAAATATAAAGATTTGTTTGGTGATGATTATTATATCGAATTACAAGATCATGGTTTGGAAGAACAAAAACGTACAAACCCTGATTTGATAAAAATTGCTAAAGAATTAGATATAAAAATGATAATCACAAATGACTCTCACTATTTGAGAAAAGAAGATGCAGACTGGCATGATACGTTATTGTGTTTACAAACAAACGCATTAAAAGATGAGCCAAATCGTTTTCATTTTCCAAATAATGAATTCTATGTCAAAACTCCGTCAGAATTGAGAGATTCTTTTAAATGGTTAGACAGTGAAACTTTTGAGGAGTGTATTCAAAATACTGTTGATATTGCAGAAAAGTGCCACTTGATTTTATTGGGCGATAAAAGTCCGTTACCGCATTATGAAGTGCCAAGTGGACATACTGTTGAAACTTATCTGGATTTAAAAGTACATGAAGGTCTAAAAGCTCGTTACGGAGATATTCCGCCAGAAATAGAAAAACGTGTAAAATACGAGCTGGGTATTATTGAGCAAATGGGATTTTCCGCATATTTCTTAATTACGTGGGATTTTATTCATTTTGCTAAAACGCATGATATTCCTGTGGGTCCAGGACGTGGATCAGCTGCAGGTTCTGTTGTTGCATATGCTTTGGGTATTACTGATCTGGATCCTATTGAGCACCATTTGTTGTTTGAACGTTTCTTAAATCCAGAACGTTATAGTATGCCCGACGTCGATATTGACTTTTGTATTGAAAGACGTGGAGAGGTAATTGATTATGTAACTCAAAAATATGGCGAAGATAAAGTATGCCAAATTATAACATTTGGTACATATGCGGCAAAAGCTGCTATGAAAGGTGTAGCCAGAGTATTTGATATCCCTTATGTAAGAAGTAACCAATTGGCTTCTTTAATTCCTAGTGAACCTAAAACTCATATTGATGATGCGCTTCAACCAGGCATGGAACTTAAAAAACTTTATGATGAAGACCCTGAAGTTAAAAAACTCGTTGATATGGCAAAGGCTATTGAGGGAATTAAAAACAATGTTGGTACTCACGCTGCAGGTGTAATTATTGCACACAAACCATTAAATGAGATTGTGCCTGTTCAACCTTCAAAGGACGGTATTATCGTCACAGAATATCCAATGGCTGACTTGGAAAAGTTAGGTCTTTTGAAAATGGATTTCTTGGGATTAAGAAACCTGACTATGATTTCAAAAACCATGAAATTAATTAAACAACGTCGAGGAATAGAGTTCGATATAAACAGAATTCCGTTAGATGATAAGCCGACTTATGAAATGCTTATAGCTGGTGATACTGACGGTGTATTCCAGTTAGAATCTGCAGGTATGAAAAAACTTGTAAAAGATTTAAAACCTGACGTTTTTGAAGATTTAGGTGCGTTGGTTGCTCTTTTCCGTCCTGGTCCGCTTGAATCAGGGATGGTTACAGACTTTGTAGAACGTAAACATGGCAGACAACAAATTACATATGCTCATCCGCTTTTGGAACCTGTGTTAAAAGATACATATGGAACAATTGTATATCAAGAGCAAATCATGCAGGTGTTCCAAGTTTTGGCTGATTACTCTTTAGGTCAAGCGGACATGGTTCGTCGTATGATGGGTAAGAAAAAACTTGATGAGATGGCTCAACAAAAGGGTAAGTTTGTTGAAGGTGCGGCTCGTCATGGCATGTCAGCTAAAGATGCAACGGCTTTGTTTGAACAGATTGAAAAATTTGCGTCATACTGTTTTAACAGATCTCACTCGGCTGCTTACGCTTTTGTTGCATACCAAACTGCTTATTTAAAATGTCATTATAAGATAGAATATTTGTCTTGCTTACTGTCAAGTGTTGCAGGAGATCAAGAAAAAACACAATTATACATAGAAGAAGCTCAAAAAAATGGTATTAAAATAATGCCTCCTGATATTAATAAATCATTTGCTGAGTTCACACCAGATGGTGATGTAATTAGGTTTGGTTTGGCTGCAATTAAACAAGTAGGTGAAGGTGTTGTAGAATCTATTATCAAAGAGCGTGAAGAAAATGGAGATTTTACATCCATTTATGATTTCTGCAAAAGAATGGATGCTAAGACCAACAACAGACGTGTTTATGAAGGTTTAATTAAATCAGGAGCGTTTTCTAATATTGAAAAGAGCCGTAAACAACTGTTGGAAAATATGGAGTATATTTTGTCAACAGCTAGTAGGGAAGCAAAAGCAAAAGAATTAGGTCAAGTTAGTTTGTTTGCTGGCTTAGAAAATAATGAAGACTTTGTTGGCACAAAATTTCAACTTTCAGGCAGTGACGAAGAATTTGATCAACGTCAATTGCAAATGTTTGAAAAAGAATTTTTAGGTTTTTATGTATCAAGTCATCCATTATCTACAATCAGAGATAAATTACCTTTCTTGATGACGCACAAAGTTACAGATATTGCCGAGCAACCTAATGAAAAAATGGTTACAATCTGTGGTTTGATTACTGCGATAAAACAAATTCCAACCAAAAAAGATCCGTCAAAATTTATTAGATTTGTTACTATAGAAGATTTGACAGGTAAAATTGATGTTATTTGTTTTAATAACAAAATCGCTGAGTTTGGCTCGTTTTTAGAACCAGAACAACGAGTTATAGTATCAGGTAAGGTAAATCGACGTAGTGAGGAAGAAGTACCTTCAATTTTGGTTGAGAATGTAAAACCTGTAGATAATTCTAATATTTTTACAATTGAATTGTTAGATGATTTAAAATACGAAGAATTATTTTACTTGAAACAATTGTTATGTGAATATAAAGGATCAGATCCTGTGATGCTCAAATTACATGATGATACAGGTGAAGTTAAAGTATTAACAGCATCTATGTTTTGGGTTGATACAAGTAATAACTTGATAAATACTTTGAAAAATAAATTTAATGACAGGGTTCAAGTTACAGTGAAATCAATGGATACAGACTTAAAAGACGAAGATGAGTAATCTTCGTCTTGTTTTTTAACTAATTCATATAACCAATTAGTCTAAATTTATTTAGTTTCAATATTTTACTTATAAACGCTGAACAAAAAAAGATTTGTCATTAATTTATTGGTTTGTAAAAAAAGTTCTTGATTTTTATTTTTCAGCATGTAGAATAAGAAATGTACCCAATATGCGGGGGTAATTCAGTGGTAGAATGCCTCCTTGCCAAGGAGGATGTCGCGAGTTCGAGCCTCGTCTCCCGCTCCATAAAAAAGACTCATTACAATATGGGTCTTTTTTATTTGAATAACGCTTATACGTATTTAAGTAATTTCATTTTATAAAAAAATAAAACAAAACTCTTGACATTAAAGTTTGTTCTTAATAGAATATTACATGTGACGCCGGCATAGCTCAACGGTAGAGCAACGGTTTTGTAAACCGTAGGTTGTAGGTTCGATTCCTATTGCCGGCTATTTGCCTATCAAGCCCTTGTGGCTCAGAGGTAGAGCACTCCCTTGGTAAGGGAGAGGTCACGAGTTCAAGTCTCGTCAAGGGCAAATTTAAGACCTCTTACGAGGCATTTGAAAACTGTATATGGGTAGGTGCCCGAGTGGCTAAAGGGAGCAGACTGTAAATCTGCCGTCGCGAGACTACGGTGGTTCGAATCCACCCCTGCCCACCACTTTAAAAAAAAGACTCCGCAGGGAGTCTTTTTTATTGTGTATTATTTTATATTTTTATATCTCAATTTCGTGAATAATTGTATTGTATGTCGAGTCAATTTCAATATCTAAAGGTGGTTTTGTTGTATCGACAACTTCTGTCGAATCTTGTTTTATAAATTCATCACGAGGTTCTATTTCTAGTCTTGAACAACTGTCTGTAAGTGGTGATGTTGCAAGAACTATAATAGGTATCAAAAAGGCAGTTTTTTTATTGCTGATATTTTCTTGTGTATTTTTTGAACTTGAAAATGCTATGTTTGGTTTTATATTGTGAATTCTCATTTGATCCTCCTTATTAGACTATATCACAAACAATAATTAAAAAATCTTGTTTGTATTAAAATAGTTGTGAGGCATATAAATGAAAAACTTTGAATCAAAAATTTTAGATATATTGACCGACTTAAAGAAAAAACATGGCGTTGTGGCTTTAAAAGCTGAATTTGAAGCTGAAGGTGCGTCTTTTGATGAGGTTTTATTGTTAAAACAATATGCTTCAGAAGTTGGTTTGAATTTAACATTAAAAATTGGTGGTTGTGAAGCTATCAGAGATATAATTGATGCTAAAACTATTGGAGTAGATACAATTGTAGCTCCAATGATTGAATCTGCATATGCCTTAAAAAAATTCGTTTCTGCGGTGGAAATGGTATATTCAAACAATACTTTACCTAAACTTTTTATTAATATTGAAACAATAACGTCTGTAAACAATTTTGCAGAAATTCTATATTCGGATAGTTTTAAATCTATTGACGGTATAGTTTTAGGCAGGACCGATCTATTGGGTTCAATGGAATTGATCTCAAATGATATTAAAGAAAATCAGTTATTTGACATAGCTAATTCTATTTCCGAGAAAGTATATGCTAAAGGTAAAAAAATGGTTATTGGTGGTAGTATTTCATTTAATTCTTTAGAATTTTTAAAAGGTATATCCTATCTTTCAGGGTTTGAAACCAGAAAAGTCGTTTTTAGTGCTGATACATTAAATTGTATCGATTTATCATATGGTATTAATAAAGCATTGGAATTTGAAATTTTATGGTTAGAAAATAAAATCGCTCAGCAATCGCAAACAGATAATCTTTATATACAACGTTTGAATGTTTTAAGAAGCCGATATGCAAAATGTTTTGAAATTGTATAAAATAAAAGGCTTACCGTGTTGGTAAGCCTTTAAACTTATTGAATAACTTTAATCCATCCATTCGGTGCTTCAATTCTTCCCATCTGAATTCCGGTTAGAGTATCATAAAGTTTTTTAGTTATTTCACCCATATTTTCGGTATCTTTTGCTACAAAAATATCTTTGCTGTGGTCAACGACTCTGGCAACTGGCGAAAGAACCGCTGCTGTACCACACAAAGCACATTCTGTAAAGTCTTTTATTTCATCAACAAGAACTTCTCTTTCTTCTGTTTTTAAGCCAAGACAGTGTTCCGCAACGTACATTAAAGAACGTCTTGTGATTGAAGGTAAAATTGTATCAGATTTTGGTGTGATTACAGTACCATCTTTAGATACGAATATAAAGTTAGCACCACCAGTTTCTTCAACTTTGGTTCTTGTAGCTGAATCGAGATACATATTTTCGTTATAGCCTTGGTTGTGCGCATCAACAATTGCATGTAAGCTCATTGCGTAGTTTAATCCAGCTTTCACGTGTCCTGTACCACGAGGTGCAGCTCTGTCAAAATCAGGAACTCTTAAAGTAATAGGTTTTACTCCACCTTTGAAGTATGGTCCTACAGGAGTAACGAAAATTCTAAATTGATATTCAGTAGCTGGTTTAACACCTATTACTGCATTGCTGCCAAACATATAAGGTCTTAAATATAATGTAGCACCTGATCCGTATGGAGGTACGATATCAATATTTGCTTTTACTACTTTTTCTACTGCTTCAATGAATCTGTCTTCAGGGAATACAGGCATTTCTAAACGTCTGCAAGAATCAGCCATTCTCTTTGCGTTTAAGTCAGGTCTAAAACAAACAACGTTACCGTCTTTTGTTCTGTATGCTTTTAAACCTTCAAAACATGTTTGTGCATATTGTAATACTCCGGCGCTTTCGTTTATTGTTACATTTGCATCTGTAGAAAGAACTCCATCATCCCACTTGCCGTCTTTGAAATTTGAGATGTAACGATATTCTGATTGGATATAACCAAAGCCAAGGTTTGCCCAGTCAATATTTTTATCCATGCGTTTCTCCTTATAACATAGTTTTTCTTAATTCTTCGTTTGATTTTGGGCTAAGGTAAGCCGGTGCAATATCAAATACTGTTTTGCAACCTGATTGACCTTCTTGTGATAATCTATAAGCCGCACGTGCATAAGCAACAAGAACGCTTGATGTAAATTCAGGGTTTGAATCAAGTTTTAAACTGTATTCAATAACGTGATTGTGTTCTTTATTAAATCCAGTTTTTCCTGTTCTTATCACAAAACCACCGTGTGGAATTCCGCTATGTTTTTCCAATAATTCTTCTTCGCTGATAAAGTGAACTGTCGTATCGTAATCGGCAAAATAATTCGGCATGTTTACAATTTCTTGTTCAACTCTTTTAGCATCAGCACCGTCTTCTAATACCACATAACATTCACGAGTATGTTTTTCTCTGGTTGTAAGTGTTGGATTTTCGCAATTTTTAACAGAGGTTAGGGCTTTTTCTACAGGAACTGTATATTGTTTTGCATTCTTAACTCCTTCAATGCGTCTGATTGCATCAGAGTGTCCTTGACTCACACCCCTACCCCAAAATGTGTAGTCATTACCTTCAGGCAAAATTGCGCCTGCATATAATCTGTTTAGAGAAAATAATCCTGGATCCCAGCCTACAGAAATAATTGCTACGTTATTACCTTCTTTGGCAGCTTTGTCAACGTTTTCAAAATGCTCAGGAATTCTGGCATGTGTATCGAAGCTATCAATAACGTTAAAAAGTCTTGCGCATTCTGGTGTTTGCGTTGGTAGATCTTTTGCGCTTCCGCCACACAATATTAATACGTCAATTTTATTTTTCCAGTTTTCTAATTCAGAAATGTGTAAAACTTTTGCAGCTTTAGAATTAATCTTTAAATCTTCAGGTGCTCTACGTGTAAACACAGCAACAAGCTCCATGTCAGAATTTTGTGCAATAGCACTCTCTACTCCTCGTCCGAGGTTTCCGTAACCTACAATACCTAATCTCATAATTTATACCTCTCTATATCTATACTATAAATATAGCACAAAGGTATAAAAATTAATCTTCGATTAAAATACAATCTTGATTATTTGCTAAAATCCCTAAAACGTGTTGTTCTTCTCCTGTAAACGGAGTGTTTGGAATTATGCTCTTAGCGTTGAATACGCAATTAAGTAGCTTTTTATTTTCTATATTATTAGAACCGCTCACCATGTTTACATTCTGTACATTATTTACGCCATTTACATCTAATCCCATAGTATTACCCTTTCAGTTATATTAGTTTTATCGGATTAATTTAAAGATTCTTTAAAGAAATTAGTTAAAATTTAACTAATGTTTACAATTAATTGATATGATTAAAATTTATATGTATGATGTTTTTGTTACAGATTTAATAGGAGAGGTTATATGAAGAAGATATTGAAAGGTTTGTTATCTGCAATGGTAGTTTCGCTATCTGTTTGTATGGCGAATGCATTTCCTGATGTTTCAGATAATCATTGGGCAGCACCACAAATTAAATTATTATCAGAGCAGGGTGTTATTGTCGGCTATCCTGATGGTACATTTAAACCTGATGATAATGTTACAAGAGCAGAATTTGCATCAATGGCTATAAAAGCGTTAGGGCAACAAAATACTAAAGTTATTCAACCTGTTAATTTTACTGATATAACAGAAGAATATTGGGCATATGATGCAATTCAAAAAGCGTTGTATTTTGAATTGGTATCAGTTGAAAAAGATGGTGATACATTCAGACCTGATGATTCTGTTTCAAGAGCAGAGTCATTATCTGTAGCGGTAAATGCTTTAACTACAGAACAAATTAGTGCTTTAAAAGCTAGAGAAGTTCTTAAAAAGGCATACGCAGATTCTCATTTAATTCCTGAATGGTTTTTAATTCCGGCAGGCAAAGCTGAAATTTTAGGCATGGTTGTTGTTATTCCAAGTGAAACAAAAGCAAAATTAGATGCAGATAGACCTGCTACTCGTGCAGAAGTCGCAGCAATTTTGTTTAATATGATGGAGCAAGCAAAATTAAATCCAAATGCTAAACTCGCTGAAGCTATGAGAAAGAAAACAGGTGAAGGTTTTGTAGTTGAAAATGCAACTGTACAAGGTAGTATTGGTACTATTCCAGCTGGATCAATTGTCCCTGTAGAATTATCTAAATTTATTGGTTCTCAAACTTCTGAAGCTGGTGATATTTATATGGGTAGAGCTGCTCAAAATTTCGTAACCAAAGATAAATTCATTTTGGTTAGAGAAGGTGCTACTCTTAAAGGTCAATTAACAGATGTAAGACCTGGTAAATGGTTTGTAAGAAATGGCGTTTTGGTTCTTGATAATGCTATTATTACAACTAATAATGATCAAACTGCAGTATTTAGTGGTACAGCTCAAGTTATAAAAGACAGAAATTGGTTTATGAAATTTGTCAGATTTTGTTTTAAAGGTGAAAAATTAGAAGTTCCTGCTGAAGGTTTTGTAAATCTGAAACTATTAAAACCTGTTAAAGTTGATTTAACGAATGGTTGGATTCTTGAGTAGCAACATAAAGCGACACCTATATTTGGTGTCGCTTTATTAATATATTTTAAATTTTGTAAAAGAGCAATTGAAATCGAATTATTTTGTGTTACAATGTTAGTAGTTGATAGTTAAACAAAGGAAGTGCATTATGGTGTGTGGAAAGTTAGAAATCGATATTTTGAATTCATTTTGGAATTTGACAGAACAAAACGAGGATATGGATATATCAATTCAAGATATTGTTGATGACTTGGCTGCATCAGGTGTGGAAAGAGCTTATACTACTATTAAGACAGTTATGGACAGATTAACTGTGAAGAGTGTATTGGTTCGTTATAAAGTTGGTAAAAAGTTCTTTTATAAAGCTGCAATGGATAGACGTGAAATGACTTTGGAATCTGTAAAAACATTGGCAGATCAATTCTTTGGTGGTAGTTATACAAGTCTTTTACGTTTTGTAGAAAGAGAATGTAGCGAATATTTAGTTAGATAATTATGACCATTATTGAAGATAGAAAGAGAGTGGCAGAGTTATTGCGTCATGTGAGGTTAGGTGATATGCATGTTCGTGATGCTTTACTGGCTTTTCCTGATTCTACAGATGATAAAAGTGTAATGGCAGCTTATCATGCTTTAGTTCATTATGAGGCTGATGAAGATTTGAGGCATAGAGATGAACTTTATAAAGAAGAACAAGATGATTACATAGAATTTTTGTCGTATATTCTGGACAAAGGCGAAGATTTACCAGATAATATTATTAAAAGTTACGAGAGATATTACAAATCGGCTAATATTCCTCATTCACAAGATACTAAAGGATTTTTGAAAAGTTTTTTTAGGTTTTTAAATATATAAAGGGATTAGAATTATGAAAAAAATATTATTAACCATTTTATCCGTATTGTTATTTTCAACGTCAGCATTTGCGTTTCCTTTTTTTAAGAAAAAAGCTGACATAAGTCTAATTACAGTGCCATTATTCAATTCTGAATCAGTTGCAGAAAATAAGGTTTGGGCTGGAACTTTTGAACTTGTATGGAATGAATTGATGGATGAGGTGGTAAAAGCGCCTGTGTCTTTTACAGATGGTGATAATGCGTTTGCGGAAGAATTCAACAAACAGAATTTTAAAAAGGACTATTTGTCTGAAAAGTCATATTATACTGCACATGGTTTTATGACTAAAACTTTAAAATCTTCTATAGAAAAAGCATTACTTGAAAAATTTAATGATAAAAGTGATATTTTGGATTCTTTAAACTGGAGTGATAGAAATTTTCTGGTTTATGCAATGTTGAAAAAAGATTTTGAATTCATTACTGAGTTTAAAGAATTAAAAAAAGACAGATTTGCAAATAAAGGTAAAAAGATAAAATATTTTGGTATTGAAAGAAAAGGCGCTACAGATGCAAGAGATTCTGTAAGAGTTTTATTCTATAATTCGCCAAGCGACTTTGCCGTAAGTATCACTACTAAAGGTGATGATAGATTGATTTTGTATAGAACAGATGACAATTCTTCTTTTGAAAATCTGTATGCAGATGTTTTATCTAAGTCAGGTAAGTATAACGGTAATCGTTCTTTTACAAAAAATGACAGGTTAAAAGTTCCATTTGTTGAATTTAAGACAAGACATACTTATGATGAACTATCTAAAAAGAAAATAGCAAATACAGATTTTGTAATTGACGAGGCTTTGCAGACCATAGATTTTAAAATGGACAACAAAGGCGTAAAATTAAAAAGTGAAGGAGCTCTTGTTATGCAAATGTCACTTATGCCTGTAGAAAAAAAAGAGTACAGAAACTTTTATTTTGACGATACTTTTGTGTTATATTTAATAGAAAAAGAAAAACCTTATTTTGCGTTGCGTGTAGCTAATTTTGAGGGATTAAAAAGATAAAATATGGCAAAAGTTAAATCAAAATGGATATGTCAAAATTGTGGTTATGAAACGGCAGGGTATTTAGGTAAATGTCCTGAATGTGCAAGCTGGGGAAGTTTTGTAGAAGAAGTACAATCTGCAATTAAACCGGAAACGGTTAATCCTCATGGCTTTTTGAATGAGGCAAAACCATCTTTGCTTTCGGATATCCATATTGGTGAAGAAGTTAGAGTTAGCACAAATATTTCCGAATTTGACAGGATACTTGGTGGAGGGTTGGTACAGGGTTCTCTTGTATTGATAGCAGGTGATCCTGGGATCGGAAAATCTACTATTCTTTTGCAAACAAGTGGTGAACTTTGTAAAAATAATAAAAAAGTCCTATATGTTTCAGCAGAAGAAAGTGCAAGTCAATTAAAACTCAGAGCTGAAAGATTGGAGATTAATTCTAATAATCTTTATATTTACCCTCAAATTAACATGGAAAGTATAAGGGCAGAAATTGATACCTTAGCGCCAGATATTGTTGTGATTGATAGTATTCAGGCGATATATTCTCAAACTATTACAAGTTCAGCAGGCAGTGTATCCCAAATTAGAGAATGTTGTAATATACTAATGCAATTTGCTAAAAATAAAAATATTACAGTTATTGTAATTGGTCACGTTACAAAAGACGGAAGTATTGCAGGGCCAAAAGTGCTTGAACATATGGTTGATACGGTTATTTATTTTGAAGGTGATAAATATAAATCCTACAGAATGTTGCGTTCTATGAAAAACCGTTTTGGAAATACTTCAGAAGTTGGTATTTTTGAAATGGGTTCAAAAGGTTTGACTTGTGTAACAAATCCTAATGAACTTTTCTTAAATGAGCGTTCTCAAGGTGCAATTCCTGGTAGCGCAATTGTTGTTACTAATGAGGGAACTAGACCTTTGTTGGTAGAAATCCAAGCGTTAGTTGGTACAACACCTTATCCAACACCAAGACGTGTTACAAATGGGGTTGATTCAAGTCGTTTGTTGCAAATACTTGCCGTTTTAGAAAAACGTGTTGGGTTGAATTTATCAAAACAAGATGTTTATGTAAACGTTATGGGCGGAATTGAAGTTGATGAACCGAGTGCGGATTTAGGGATTGCCTTGGCGGTAGCAACTTGCGCAAGAGATGTTGTTGTAGATAGTCAAACAGTTATCATTGGTGAAATCGGTTTGTCTGGTGAAGTTCATCCAGTTCATAATATTGAAAAAAGATTGAATGAGGCCATTTCTTGTGGGTTTAAAAAAGCAATAATTCCTTATTCTAACAAAATAGAATTCAACGGCTTGGAAATTGTTCCTGTAAAACGATTAATTGATGCAATTAGTGCGTGTGTTTCAGCCAAGTAATTATTTTTTAGCAACTCCAGGAGCATCTTTAACCACAAACGGTCTGACAAATGCCCAAGTTCCATACAAACAAGTCATAAGTCCTGCAACATTTAATGATTTTTTGACTACATTGTTTTTGGCAAGTGAACCTAACGCAGTCATAGTTGTTCCAGCCATAAATCCTAAATAGCCTTTGAATATTGTACGAGGAACAACAACTGTGTCATTCATATCTGCAGAATTTCTTGTATTGGCATAAAATTTGTCTGTGAATTTTAATTTTTGTGGCTCATTTTGAAACGAAACATTAGGACTGATTTTTGAGATTTTCATACACATTACCTCTTTTTTTTGATTATAAATTAAAAAATAATAATTTAATCTTTTTTTAACAATTTGTAAAGCTATAACCCTTGATTAGTTTTTGTGTTGATGATATAACTTACATGTTATAAATTTTTACATAGATAAGAAGGAGTAAAAGACTTATGGTAAAAGTAGCAATTAACGGATTCGGTAGAATCGGACGTAACACATTAAGAGCAGCTATCAGAGAAGGTATTTACAACGAAATCGATTATGTTGCAATCAATGACCCAGGTTTAACACCTGCAAACGCTGCACACGTATTCAAATATGACTCAGTTATGGGTAAATTCGACGGTACAGTTGAAGTTGCTGAAGATGGTTTAATCATCAATGGCAAAAAAATCTTATTCTTCGCTGAAAAAGATCCAGCTAACTTGCCTTGGGCTAAATTAGGCGTTGAAGTTGTTGTTGAATCAACTGGTTTCTATACAGATGCTGAAAAAGCAAAAGCTCACATTGCAGCTGGTGCTAAAAAAGTTATCATTTCAGCTCCTGCTAAAAACGAAGACAAAACTATCGTTCTTGGCGTTAATGAAGCTGAATACGATCCAGCTAACCACAACGTAATTTCAATGGCATCTTGTACAACTAACTGTTTAGCACCTGTTGCTAAAGTTATTTCAGAAAAATTCGGTATCGTTAAAGGTTTGATGACAACAGTTCACTCATACACTGGCGACCAAAGAATTTTAGATGCTGGTCACAAAGATCCACGTAGAGCAAGAGCTGGTGCTTTGAATATCGTTCCTACAACTACAGGTGCAGCAAAAGCTGTTGCTTTAGTTCTTCCTGAATTGAAAGGTAAATTGAACGGTTTCGCTATGAGAGTTCCAACTCCAGACGTATCTGTTGTTGACGTTGTATTTGAAACTGAAAAACCTGTTACAGTTGAAGAAGTTAACGCAGCATTAAAAGCAGCTGCTGATGGCAAAGTTCTTTGCTATTCTGAAGAACCACTTGTATCTTCTGACTTTATCGGTTCTTCTCAATCATCAACAGTTGACGCTGCATTGACAATGACAATGGGTGACAACATGGTTAAAGTTGTTTCTTGGTATGATAACGAAATGGGTTATTCTACAAGATTAGCTGAAACTACAAAAATGGTTGCTAGCAAATTATAATTTTTAACCAAAGATAAAAATAAAAGGATCTGATTTATTCAGGTCCTTTTTATTTTGCAAATTTAGATAATTACAAAATGTAAATAAAGTTTTGTAAATTTCGTTAAAAACTATAAAAAAAATGGTATATTGAAGAAGTGATCAAGGTTTTAGTGACCAAGTGATCAAGTAATATATTTTAAGGTTGGAAGATCCAACAGAATAGGAGATCGTAGTATGTTAAAAAGTGAAGCTATAACTAGCTTTAAGACCTTAGGGGGGGGGTAGAAACGCTCTCCTAGCAAGGCTTTCGGACGTTTTGGGATTATTCCCTCGCCCTGCGGGAGAGGGTAAGGGTGAGGGGGCAGCATTTACTTTAGCTGAAGTCCTAATCACCTTAGCAATTATTGGTGTAGTTGCAGCAATGACTATTCCGACACTTGTTGCTAATTACCAAACAAGAGCTTGGAACACTTCTGCAACTGTATTCGATAGAAAACTAACTGAAGCATTAAAAGTTATGAACGTTCAAGGAACTTTGGCTGGTTACCAAACTACTGAGAGTTTTGTGGAAGAATTAAGTAAGCACTTCAAAACAACTAAAATATGTGCTAACGATA
>SUTY01000034.1 GCA_015152455.1 Cyanobacteria bacterium SIG32 | reverse complement strand
CCTGAACTCTATTAAGTGACAATTCTTTTCTTTTGTTGAATTCAGGTTCTATTCTGTTAACAAAATTCAACAACAAATTTTCAGCCAACTCAATTCGCTGGATATCAGTTCCTCTTGATACTTTTAAAGGTAGTCTAACTCTGCTTGAAACTTTAATCATATCTAAGAAAAAAAACATAAATGTAAAATTTTGCTAGTAAAATTGTTGAGTTTTATTTTTTGATGTATAATGTCGATAGATTTAAGGGATATTAATAAGGAAATTTTTATATTATGACAGTTCAAGATTGGTTTGAAAAGCGAAAAGAAGCACAAATTCAACGTCGTGCTCTTGAAGCTAAAGCAGAAGTTGTTGAAAACCCTGATTTGTGGACAAAATGCGTACACTGTGACGCTCAACTTTTAAAATCAGACATTGAAGAAAATATGATGGTATGTCCTGTTTGTGATTACCATTTTAGAATAAATGCAAGAACTCGTATTGCTCAATTATTTGACGAAAACTCTTTTGAAGAAATGTTTTCAAATATCAGACCTACAGACCCATTGGATTTTGTAGATACTGAACCATATAAAGACAGATTAGCCAAAGCACTTGAAAAAACAGGTTTGGATGAAGCTGTAATCACCGGTTTGGCAACCATTGAAGGTCACAAAGTGGCAACTGCCATTATGGATTTTGATTTTATGGGTGGTTCTATGGGTAGCGTTGTAGGTGAAAAAGTTACACGCATTATGGAAAAAGCCATTGAACTTAAATTACCAGTATTGGTTATAACTTCTTCAGGCGGTGCCAGAATGCAAGAAAGTGCATTGAGTTTAATGCAAATGGCTAAAACATCTTGCGCTACATCAAGACTTGATGATGAAAAATTATTATATATAAACTTGTTAACCGAACCAACTTTTGGCGGTGTTACCGCAAGTTTTGGTACACTAGGTGATATTATAGTTGCAGAACAAGGTGCCCGTATTGGTTTTGCAGGAAGACGTGTTATTGAACAAACTATCAGACAAAAATTACCGTCTGACTTCCAAACTGCAGAATACTTACTAAAATACGGTCAAGTTGACGTTGTTTCTGCTCGTAAAGATTTAAGAAAAACATTGGCAAATATCTTGTCAATGCATGAGGTATAACATGGCAACAATTTTGGATTTTGAAAAGCCTATAATGGAAATTCAGGAAAAGATTGAAGAACTAAAAAAAATAAGTTTGGAGTCTGGCATGGATCTTAATAAAGAAATAGAAACTTTCGAACAACAAGCTGATGATTACAGAAAAGAACTGTATTCAAATCTTACAGCGAGTCAAAAAATGCAAATTGCAAGACATCCGGAAAGACCTAATTTCTTGGATTATGTAAGATTAATGTGCGAAGATTTCGTTGAACTTCACGGCGACAGAGAAGGTATGGATGACAGAGCAATTATCGGTGGTTTGGCTAAAATTGAAGGTCGCCCTGTTATGATTATCGGAACAATGAAAGGTAAATCAACTAAAGAAAACCTTGAATATAATTTCGGTATGCCTCAACCAGAAGGTTACAGAAAAGCACTTAGATTATTCAATCACGCTAACAAATTCAACATTCCAATCGTAACAATTATCGATACTCCAGGCGCATACCCTGGTATAAGCGCTGAAGAAAAAGGTCAAGGTGCCGCTATTGCCGTTAACTTAAGAGAAATGGCAAAATTGGAAGTACCAGTAATTGCTATTATTTCAGGTGAAGGATGCTCAGGTGGTGCTTTGGGTTTGGCAGTTGCTAACAAAGTATTCTTGCTTGAACACGCTTACTACACAGTAATTTCACCAGAAGGATGTGCTTCAATTTTATGGCGTGATGCAACTAAAAACAACGAAGCTGCTGAAGCGCTTAAAATTACGGCACCAGACTTGATGAAACACGATATTATCGACGGAGCAATTAAAGAACCTGTTGGTGGCGCTCATTCAAATTATGAATTCATGGCTGAAGAAATGAAACGTACTATTCTTGCAAGTTTTGAAGAATTAGACAAACTTTCTAAAGCTGAATTAAAATCTCAAAGATACGACAAATTCAGAAAAATGGGTGCGTTCCTAGAGTAGGTGATTATGGCATCTTCAACATATTTTGAATTGCTGATAAAAATTAATCCTGACATTGCTGATATCGTCTCTGAGCTTTGCTTTGAATGCTTACCGTGCGAAGGTGTGGTTTTAGCAGAAGAAGCCTACAAAGACCTGGAAATGATTTCTACAACCGAAGGGACTCTAAAGGTTTTTCTTACCGAACCTTGTGATGTTGAAACTTTCATCATAGAACAGCGTAAAATCCTTATTAACAGAGGACTTACGGATGATGAACTAGGTTCTTGGGAGTATGAACTTTTAGAAAAAGAAAACCAAGATTGGTCACAAAAATGGAAAGAAAAATGGGATATAACCCGAGTAACAGATAGAATTGTAGTTGTTCCAGACTGGTTAGAATACACACCAAAAGAAAGTGAAGTTATTATTCGCTTGGAGCCAGGGTGTGCATTTGGAACCGGTACTCACCAAACAACACAACTTTGTATGAAAGCCATCGAAAAATATATGCAAATCGGAGATAAAGTTGCTGATATCGGTATGGGTAGTGGCATTTTAGGTGTTTTAGCCAAAAAATTTGGCGCGAGCTACGTGTATGGTTGCGATAATGACGACACTGTTATTGAAGTTGCAAAAGAAAACGCAACTAAAAATGGTGTCGAATGTACTTTTGAACTTGGTACTGCAGATAAAGTTCAGGATAAATTTGATTTTATAGTAGCAAATATTCTGCACTTTGTTTTAGCAGAAATTATGGGTGATTTAAAAGCCCTTATGAAAACAGGCGCAATGATGTCTTTAAGTGGGATTCTTTATGAAAAAAGAGATTGCGTTATAGAAGCATACGAAGCAAACGGACTACAACTTGTGGAAGAAATTGAACAGGATCAATGGACTTCATTTGTGGTAAAAAGAATTGATTAAAATATTAAGGAGAGAAATATGACAGGTCAAACAGCGATTATAATTCCAGCAAGATACGGTTCTAGCAGATTGAAAGGTAAACCACTAATTGAAGTTAAAGGTAAACCTATTATCCAGTGGGTTTTTGAAAAAGCCGTAAAAGCAAAGTTGGCTGACAGAGTCATTATTGCGACAGATAACGAAGAAATTTTAAACACTTGCTTAATGTTTGGTGCCGAAGCTGAAATGACTTCAGACACACATAATTGCGGTAGCGACAGAATTCAAGAGGTTATGGACAGACACCCTGAAATTTCTTACGTTGTAAATTTACAAGGTGATGAGCCATTAATCAAATCAGAAAGCATTGATGAAGTAATTAAAAATGTCAGAGATGACGAAAATGCTGATATTTCAACGCTTATAAGAGTATTAAACGACAAAAAAGATATTGAAAATCCAAACTTGGTAAAATGTGTTGTTGATAATAACGGATATGCACTATATTTTTCACGTTCTAAAATTCCATTTGAACGTAACGAAGGACACGCAACATTCTATGGACACCTGGGTATTTACGGATACAAGCGAGAAGCATTACAAAAAATGACACAAATGCCACAATCTTCATTAGAATTATCTGAAAGTTTAGAACAACTTCGCGCATTACAAAACGGTATGAAAATCAAAACAAGTGTAGTTGATTTTATCCCTGTCGGCATTGATACTGCTGAAGATTTGGAAAAATTTAGAAAGATTTTAGAATCTCAAATCTAAAACTTTTTGTGGAAATTTCAAAAAAGTACTTGCAATTTTTCTTTACTTAGGTTAATATATCGTTATAAAAATACAAAAAAATAAATATTTTTTAATATTTTTTAAAGTAATGGTGTAAGATTTATTATAAAGGTAAGGAAAAGACTATGACAGAAAATGCTGAAATAGCTAATGAAACAGAAGATCGTCAGCGCATTCTTTTGGCTGACGACGAAGCGAGTATCAGACGTATTCTTGAAACACGTTTGAAAATGGCAGGATACGACGTTTATACTGCTCAAGACGGAGAAGAAGCAGTTAACGCATTCAACAAATACAATCCTGATTTAGTTGTTTTGGACGTTATGATGCCAAAAATGGACGGTTACGGAGTAACTAGAGAAATCAGAAGAACTGCAGATGTTCCTATCATCATCTTGACAGCTCTTGGTGATGTATCAGAAAGAATTACAGGTTTGGAATTAGGTGCAGACGATTATGTAATCAAACCATTCAGCCCTAAAGAATTAGAAGCACGTGTAAAAGCGGTTTTAAGACGTACAAATAACAGAGAAACAGTAGCTCCAACAGGAAAAGTTACTAAAAACGTTATTACAACAGGTAATATTAAAATTGACACTGCACGTCGCCAAGTATTCAGAAAGAATGAACGTATCAGACTTACTGGTATGGAATTCAGCTTACTTGAATTGTTAGTGAATAACTCAGGTCAAGCATTCTCAAGAAACGAAATATTGCAACACGTTTGGGCATATCCACCTGATCACAGAATTGACACTCGTGTAGTTGACGTTCACATTTCAAGATTACGTTCTAAACTTGAATCAGATCCAGCTAACCCAGAGTTAATTTTGACCGCTCGTGGTATTGGTTATATGTTTCAACGTATAAGCTAATAAGATAATTAAATAAAAAAATCCCATCTTGAAGATGGGATTTTTTTGAGCAAAAGTCTTGATTAAAAATATGTTTATGTTACTATAAAAGAAGTTGATGGCGCCTGTCGTCAAGCGGTTAAGACCTCGGATTGTGGTTCCGATATGCATGGGTTCGAATCCCATCAGGCGCCCCATTACATTAAGCCTCATATGAGGCCTTTTTTGTAAGGGGGTCATTACAAATTGTCTTGCAGAGTGAGAAAAACTGACTGCGAAAAGAGAATTTTTCTTTTGAATTTGAACTGTCCGACACGTGAAATTAAAATGTCAGATGGTGAAAGTAAAATATAATTTTATGTTATAATCTGTTTATGGTTGAGAAGTATTTAGGTGCAGTAATTCAGAAATATAAGACTGGAAAGACCACAGAACATAGTTTTAGGGGTGATTTACAGGACTTTGTTGAAAGAACCGTTATAGGTGTTCAAGCAATTAATGAACCCAGACGGCAGAAATGCGGTGCACCTGATTACATCATACAGAAGAAAAATATACCTATCGGCTATATTGAAGCCAAAGACATAGATAAAAGCCTTGATACTATTGATAAGACGGAACAACTTGACAGATATAAGGCAAGTTTAGACAATCTTATCTTAACCAATTATTTAGAGTTCTGGTTTTATAAGAACAGTGAACACGTTGACACTATAAAGGTGGCAGAACTTTCAAACGGTAAGATTAAAACCTATGACAAAGAATATCAACGACTTATAAATGCAATACGGAACTTCTGTGACTATCAAGGTCAGACGATTAAATCACCTAAGCAACTGGCTAACTTAATGGCTCAAAAGGCTGTTATGATTAGAGATGTTATTATTAATGCTCTTGAATTAGACTCAGAGAGTTCATTAGTAAGCCAGAGAAACGCATTTAAGCAGATATTATTACACGATTTAACTAATCATACATTCGCTGATATGTACGCTCAGACGATTGCTTATGGCTTGTTTGTAGCAAGGTTGAATGATACAACCTTAGAGGATTTTTCAAGACAGGAAGCCAGAGAACTTATCTCAAAGAATAACCCATTTTTAAGGCAGTTATTTGACTATATCTCAGGTGCTAACCTTGATGACAGCCTTGTCTGGATTGTTGATGACCTTGTAGAAATATTTAGGGCTGTTGACCTCAATAAGTTGCTTAGGAATTATGGCAGAACTACCCAGATGTCAGACCCTTTTCTACACTTCTATGAAACGTTCTTAGAGAGTTATGACAAGGTTAATAAGGAAAAGAGGGGGGTATATTATACACCTCAGCCAGTAGTAAGGTTTATTGTCTCAGCGGTTGACCGTATATTAAAGAATGAATTCAAGTTGTCTCATGGGCTTGCTGATGACTCAACAATCAGACATACAAGAACCCTTTATTATGAAAGTAAAAAGGTAAGGGGTAAGGTCGTTGACATGCCTGTAACGACTGAGGAAGATATATACAAGGTACAGATACTTGACCCTGCGACTGGTACAGGTACATTCTTAGCGGAAACAATCCGTAAGATATATTCATACTTTGTAAATCAACAGGGGATATGGTCTCAATACGTTGATAAGGCACTTATACCACGTCTTAACGGCTTTGAAATTATGATGACACCTTATGTTATGTGTCATTTAAAACTGGATTTATTATTACGGGACACAGGATATAAGACTACAAGTCAGACAAACAGGTTTAATGTGTACTTAACTAATACACTTGAACAAGATGAAGTAACGAAATATCCATTATTTGATTGGTTGTCAGATGAAGCACGTCATGCAAATACAGTTAAGAACGATAAACCAATTATGGTGGTAATAGGTAATCCACCATACAGCGGCGAGTCTGCTAATGGTAGCTTATTCAATGATAACCTTGATGTGTATAAAAAAGAACCAACAGGGGAAAAGTTACAGGAAAAGAACCCTAAATGGCTAAATGATGATTATGTTAAGTTTATACGTTTATCACAAGAGTTTATTGATAAGAATAAAGAGGGAGTCTTAGCATTTATCAATAATCATGCATATCTTGATAATCCTACATTTAGAGGTATGAGATATAGTTTATTAAAATCATTTGATAAGATATACATTATAGATTTACATGGGAATGCTAAACGTAAGGAAACAGTTAAAGACGGTTCTAAAGATGAAAATGTGTTTGATATTCAACAAGGTGTAAGTATTAATATCTTTGTTAAGACTGGCATAAAGCAACATAATGAACTGGCTAAGGTTTATCATACAGACTTATTAGGTCTAAGAGAATTAAAATTTGATTATATGAATAATCATGAGATTGATACTATTGAATTTACTGAATTGCAACCAGTTGAACCTTATTATTTCTTTGTTCCAAAGAATTTTAATGCTCAGTCTGATTATGATAATGGATTTAAAATTGAAAAGTTGTTTAATCTTAATTCTGTTGGAGTAGTAACTGCACGTGATAACTTATGTATCAAAGAGAACAAAGAAAGTATCAGAAATACTATACATAATTTTAGTGGAATGACTGTTGAAGAAGCAAGACAGCATTATTCTCTTGGTAAAGACGCTAGAGACTGGAAAATAGAATTGGCACAAAAAGACCTAGTAAGTTCAAACTTAGCAGATAATAATATCGTACAGATTGCTTATAGACCATTTGATTATAAGTGGACTTATTATACAGGAAAATCCAAAGGATTTCATTGTATGCCACGTGGAGAAGTAATGAAACATTTACTATCTCAAAACAACGTTGCATTGGCTTGTTGCAAACACATAAAAGCCTTTGATACTTATCAGCATTGTTATATTTCAAATAATATTATTGAAAGTTGTCTTGTATCTAATAAGACAAGTGAAATAACATACACTTTCCCACTTTATTTAGTTAATGATGACTCAGAGCAAAAGTCATTCTTTGACGTAAACCGTAAACCTAACTTGAACATGAATATAGTAAAGAGTCTTGAAACAGCTCTAGGATTATCATTTACACCAGAGAAAGAAAATGCAGAGGGTACATTTGCACCGATTGACATATTAGATTACATTTATGGTGTTCTACACTCTAACAAGTATAGAACTAAGTATAAAGAGTTCTTAAAAATAGACTTTCCACGTATTCCATACCCTGCAAGTGCTGATTACTTCTTTAAGATTGCTAAACTGGGTAAGGAACTCCGGGAGATACACCTTATGGAAGCCCCAGAAGTAAAGGAATACATAACGTCATACGGTGTCAGCGGTGATAATGAGGTCATCAAGCCAGAATACAAAGACAATAAAGTCTATATTAACCGCACTCAATACTTTGATAACGTGCCAGAAGTAGCATGGAACTTCTACATAGGCGGTTATCAGCCTGCACAAAAGTGGCTCAAAGACCGTAAAGGCAGAATATTAAGCTATGATGAAATCCTGCACTATCAGAAAATCATCAAAGCACTTGTATTAACTAATGATATAATGCAAGAAATAGATGAAATTATAAATATTTAATTACATTCAATAAATTACATTGGCAGAATAATTATTCCTAAATTTGCTTAATTTTGCAATTTTAGCAGAATTAGGCTCGGAGCCTTTCTGCAACTCATTTTTAACCCAATTAATCCATGTAATTAAAGCTCAATAAATTACATTTGATGTAATTTATTCAAAACATCCCTCGAAGTCGGAAGTTATTGTTACAAGAGGGAAGAATCCCTTCCCTTGAAGTGGGAAGTAAAAATAAATGTAATTGAAAATGTAATCGAAAATTTTCGATTACATTTTATAAAAAAGCTAGAATTCAAATATACAAAGGACATTTGAGGGACAAGTTGAGGTCAAGCAAAGGACACGAAACGGACATTTCGGACATAATTACTTTGTCCAACCAAAACTGAGGGAAGTAGCCTCAATCTAAAACACCAAGCCAATCTCACTTCAAAATTTCAATTACATATTTTTCAAAAATGTCCGTTTATCTATAGTCATATGTCTAGATTTACAGAAAGAATTAAAAATTTCAATAAGACTTTTAATATATATCAAGAAGCTGTAAAGGCTTATGACCCAAACAAAGTGCTTACACATATGGCTCTAGTGCAAACTTATGAAATTTGTTTTGAATTAGCGTGGAAATGCTTAAAAGATTATTTAAAAGAAAAAGGGATTGAGGCTAGCTACCCAACAGATGTAATAAAGGAAGCGTTCAATAAAAATACAATAACTGATGGTCAATTATGGATTGATATGTTAAATGCACGTAACTCAACATCCCACGAATACAATATAGAAAAAGTCGGTAAATATTTAACAGAAATTTCAACCACATATTTTGAAGAAGTTAAAAAATTTAAAAATTGGCTAGGAGAGATAAGTGGTTAATAACTTTGGACTACCTGAAAGAACAATTAATGAACTCTTAGAATATTTCAAAACAAAATCTGAAATTGAAAAAGTTGTAATATATGGATCTCGTGCTAAGGGTACGTATAAAAATGGCTCAGATATTGATTTTGCAATTTGGACAAACAAAGACTCACTTGCTAATATTGCGGCAGAACTTGATGAATTGCCAACCCCTTACATGTTTGACGTTACAAATTACAAAACACTTACACACGAAAATCTAAAAAAAAGTATTGATAAAGATGGTATCGTATTTTATACAAAATAGTTTCTAATTAAAAAATTCAAAAAAGTTTTGCGTTCACATCATACACCATTTGAGTTGAAGCTGGCATAAATTGTAATAACGCTGGGGTTCTTTCGTTCATTTTACAAATATCCATACAATTAAAAAATCCAATCAACTCTGCAAATTGCTCATCAGAAGCATCTTTTTGTGCTGATTCAAAAGATGAATACCCCTTACGTTCAAAGTCAAAATTAGTAAACTTATTCAAGATTTTTTTGGTTAAACTATTACTACAACGGTTTCTTAAGTTTTCCATCTCTACACTTCGCATGGATCTATAATTTTTATTATCACACCATCTGTTATCATTGTTATAACCTTGATTATCTAAAGCATTTATTGCGTGTCCTAATTCATGTAAAAAGGTCATATCATCTGTGACTTTTGAAGATAATTGTAATTTTCTTACACCATTATCATTTCTGTAAAATCCCTCATATTCGTCAAAATCCAATAAAACCAATTTATCTATCTCTTCATTGAATTTAAGAATTAAATCACCAGATAATTTTTTAAGACTGTTCGCTAGAAATTCACGTTGTGCTACATCAATATTTTTATTAGTATGAGAACCGTCAAAATTATCCATAGTATCTTGTATTTTTGAGTTTAAGTCAATGATAGTTTTTTGCCCATTATGTTCCACAGTTATAACATTCGTTGATAAGCCACTTATATTATAAGTTTTTCCATTATGAGTTGAAATAGCATTATCATTATCAAGTTTTTTATAAGAACGGACTTCCTGACCTATAATCTCACCATTTTTATTTTTTAAAACAATTTCCATAGACTTAGTATTGACATCATTCACAATTGTTTTATGCAATGTGGAACCATTTACTGATTTTACAAATATATTTTCTGTTAATTTATTCCCTTCTTTTTTAAACTCGACATTTTGAACAATATTTCCTTGTAAGTCAACAATTTTAAGGTTTTCAATATCATCAAATGCTAGTGTATAAATCGGATTAGAAACACTATACGCAGAAGACACATTGTTTCTTGCTTGACTTTCCAAATAACAAATTACAAGATTTGTATTCTCATTTTGAGAAATTGACATTTCTGGTGATTTTGCAACACCACCTTGTGAAGTAAACTGAATATTAGGAATTCGAGAATA
This sequence comes from Cyanobacteria bacterium SIG32, assembly GCA_015152455.1. GTDB lineage: Bacteria > Cyanobacteriota > Vampirovibrionia > Gastranaerophilales > Gastranaerophilaceae > SIG32. The sequence goes on along the minus strand of SUTY01000034.1, from coordinate 8,131 downwards.
ATTATTTTTAATATTTAATAAATCCGACATCTTACACCAAAAATTAAACTGTATATATTTTAAAAGTATTTTTATCAAATTTAATTGCTTAATATTCTAGTTTAATTTACATATAATTTACAATAAAAAAGCCGGTTAAACCGACCTTTTTATACTATAACTTTGTGATAAACCTTTTTGCCTTTTCTTATTTTTACACCACTTTGCAAACTTATTCTAGTCAATTTAAAACCAAGATCTGAAATTTTGCTTTCTTCAACTGTTACACCACCTTGTTGAATAAGTTTTTTAGCCTCACCACGACTTGAGCAAAGTTTTGTATCAACAAGAACATCAATTAAAAGAATTTCATCACCCTCAAATGACAAAGTTGTAGTCGGCATATTAGCATCATCACCACCACCTGCAAACAAAGCCTTTGCAGCTTGTTGAGCTATATCAGCCTCATCTTTACCATGAACAAGAGAGGTCAATTCATACGCTAATATTTCTTTAGCTTTATTGAGTTCTGCACCTTGCCAAGATTCCATTTCTGAAATTTGGTCTAATGGTAAGAATGTCAACATTCTAATACATTTTAGAACATCATCATCTTCAACATTTCTCCAATATTGATAAAAATCATAGACAGATGTTTTATTTTTATCCAACCAAACCGCACCTGATGCTGTTTTGCCCATCTTTTTGCCTTGCGAATTCATCAATAGCGTAATTGTCATTGAATGAGCATCTTTACCTGTTTTTCTTCTTATTAAGTCAGAACCTGCAAGCATATTTGACCATTGATCATCACCACCAAATTGTAAATTACAATTATAATTTTCATTCAAATAATAAAAATCATAGGCCTGCATAATCATATAGTTAAATTCTAAGAAACTTAAACCTTTTTCCATTCTTTGTTTATAACATTCTGCTCTTAGCATATTATTTACAGAAAAACAAGCACCAACTTCTCTTAGAAGTTCAATATAATTCAACTTCAATAGCCAATCAGCGTTATTAACCATTATTGCTTTATCTTCACCAAATTCTATAAATCTTTCCATTTGTTTTTTAAAACATTCGCAATTATGATCAATCATTTCTTTAGTCATCATAGAACGCATGTCTGAACGTCCTGAAGGATCACCGATATGCCCAGTACCCCCACCAATAAGCACAATTGGCTTATTACCAGCCATCTGTAAGCGTTTCATTAAACATAAAGCCATAAAATGACCAACATGCAACGAATCTGCTGTAGGGTCAAAACCGATATAAAAACGAGCATTACCAGAATTTATAAGATCTTTAACTTCCGCTTCGTTTGTTATTTGTGCTATTAATTGCCTTTGTTGTAATTCTTCAAAAATACCCATTATAATACTTCCTCTTATTTATAACTTCATCATAATAAAAGCACGTCTATTTATCAAGTCATTCACTAAACAATAAAAAAGACCGACATAATCGGTCTTTTACAGAAATATTTTAAATAGAATTACGGTTGAAATGCTGAACGAATTGTTTCATCTTTTTTAATTTTCCAATCGACTTGTTTTTCCAATTTAGTGGCTTTTGTAGCAGCATCTTGTAAATTTGCAGGTAATTCGTTTACAGGGTTTCTAAGAGCCTTTATTTCCCCCAACAACTCTCTGAAGAAACAACCTGTTTCAACTAAAGCCTTTTTAACCTTAGAAGGGTTTTCACCTAAAGCGGCACGAGCAGCACTATTTTTTTTCATTGCTTTTGTAATTGGACTGTAAGATTCCTGAGATCGCTCAAAAATTTCACCATTTGGATACATTTTTCTAGCTTTTTCAGCTTCTATTTTAGGTTCAACTTTGAATACGATATCATCACCTTGTTTTAGTGTAACGATATCAAAATGTTTATTTCCAGCTTGTTGTTCCTGTAATTGTTCCAAACCTCTTTTGATAGCACGTCCGGATTTACCTTTACCAACATATTCTACAAAATCTTCCATTAGCTCTGGACTTGGCTTTTTGAATGCCATACCAAAAGAAGGGGCTTGCATCATTGGGGTATTGTTTCTAATTTCCATTTTTAATTTTTTCCTTTCACACACTTTACACAAGTTTTATAAATCATATAAAAATAAAATTTGCTATTTATAAAAAAACATTTAATATTAATTAACACTTTTAATGATTATTTTTACATATCATCTTCGAGAGCACGTTTAACAGCATTTTCAATTTTATATTGCGCAATTTCGTCAGCTCTTTGAGCGCGTTTTTGATTTGCTTTTCTGTCAAAGAAACCCAACAAATCATGACCTAGCGCTGAAGCTACACCGACAATCCCACTAGAAACCGCTAAAACACTTATTACTTTGCCCATTGGACCGCATTTAGAGAGCATTGTTTTATTAAACAATTTGTCGCCCCATTTTATTGCATTGCAAATATACTTGTCATCAGCACCAGCTCCAAGATAAGCAATTGCACCAATTGCACCTGCAGCACCACCTAATTTACTACATACATTTGTTTTCTTATAGAGATTTCCTTTTGGGGTTAAAGCCAATTGAGAAGCTGGTTTATTTTTGCCAGCGATTTGACCTGTAAAACTAATTGAATTCATAATAAACACACCTGCTATTTATATCGACAGGCATATAAACACACAAAACTACAAAAATTTGCTAGTTCATTAAGAGATATTAAAAATTTTTCTATCGATTTGATCAAAATTAGTTATTGTTTGCGATACACAGTCCAAATCCTTATAGAATTCAACAGGTTCCCTTGATGCTATTGCAATAATTTTACCAGCGCCTGCGCAACGTGCAGATTCAATACCAGAAAGAGCATCTTCGATTACAACACAATCTCTGATATTAACGCCAATCTTTTTTGCGGCAATTTCATAAATATCAGGTGCAGGTTTACCTGGGATTGTACCATCAGAAAAAACTATTTTTTCTATATCAAACCATTTAGCAAGATTAAACTCTTTTATATAAAATTCAACATTACACCATTCAGACATAGTTGCAATTGTCCTAGGTATGTTATTAGCTTTTAAATAATCCAAAAACTCGACCGCAGATGGAGCTAACATAAATTCTTCAGGATTTTGCAAACAAATCTCACGATACAAAGCCTCTTTTTCGGTTGCAATTTTTTCAACCAAAACTTTATCTGGTTTTCTACCAATAGCGTATTCGATAATATCCTCATTAGTTCTACCAAACATATATTTCAGCATCTCATCATCAGAAAACGGAGTACCTCTGAGTTTAGCAGAATAATCTCGCCAAGTATCCATATGGAGCTGAGAGTCCCAAAACAATGTTCCGTTAAAGTCAAAAATAATACCTTTCACTACTTCTCACTTTCAATTAATTTGTTATAGATTTCCAAATACGCTTTTGCCTGTTTTTCATTACCTAATTTTTTGAACGTATAAGCTAAATTATAATGGAAATCAGCAACCTGATTATTCAAATCAATTGCTTTGTAAAACTGCCACTTTGCAGTTTTGGGTTTATCTATTTTCAAGTATGCACACCCCAAATTGTAATAGCCGTATGCAAAATCTGAATTATATTTTACGGTTTTCTTAAATTCTGCTATAGCCAAATTAGGTTTATCTTGTTCTAAAAAAATATTACCTAAATTGTAATGCGCTTTGTAATTTTTTTCATCTGTCGCTATCGCATTGTTATACATAAAAATAGCGTCATCTACTTTGCCTTCATCCTGCAAAATGTTTCCCATCAAAAGCCAATTTTCAGAGGATCTTTCTTCTTCTGGAATACTTAAAAGAAGATTAAACGCATCTTTGATACTATTTTCAGCATAAAGAGCTTTTATTTCCTGATTAGAAACCTCTGCACTCACAGGGAGTATAATCCCCATTAACAAAACCAATCCAATAATAATCTTTTTCATAACAAAATTATATTATAAAAATTTTGACACATCAATTTGACTTTAAAAAAATATAATTCATATTGTTGTTGATGTCTCTTTTACTGATTATATTTCCCATCGCTGACTCCTTGCGGTGGGAAATCTTTTACAAATCAAAAAGGCTGATTAAATAATCAGCCTATCAATATTACACACATCTTTTACACACTTTTACGATTTAAGGGTTCTAAATTAAATTTCTTTTAATGATTTTTCTTGAACAGACCTACAACGGTTCCAACAACACCACCGATAACACCACCAATTAATGTACCAAAACCAGGACTGATAAGTGTACCGATAGCTGCACCAACGGTTGCACCACCTACGGCTTTACCTGCAACTTGTTTTGAGTATTCATTTCTTGAAACCGGCTGACCTGTTAACTCTGAAATATTTTGTTCTGCTGATTTACGGTTAGACAAACCGAATGTTAACATTTCAAAGAATCCTTGCTTGAATGAACTATCACCATACGCTCTAATATCATCAACCAATGATGTACCATGGATTTGTTGATAAATAGATTTTGCTCTTGCCTTAATTGTTGCAGAATCAGCATCAGGATAAGCAACTTTTATAGCGTTTACATAAGAATTCCAAGCGTTCATAATTTGTTCTTGTTCATTTGCTACAATTTTTTCATTTAAAACTGAAGCTGCGCCTTGAATTCCTTCCATTGGAGCGTTAATTTGCAATTCATTATTTCTTTGATTTTGAATATATTGCAATTGGTATCTAGATGTGAAATTTTGATAATCAGTCATTTGTTTGAAATAATCATCATAATTAATTCCACCGCTAAATGTCGGATTAAATCCAACAAGACCATTATTAAATCCCATTGGACTATAACAATCATCATACAAATTCATCACACCAACTTGATTAGCATAATTGTTATATGGCATAAAACCTAAACCATTGATTGCCGTTACATCATAACCTGGCATAACCTAACCTCCAATATTGATTTTCTAACCTACCTTACTTATATAAAGTTTTTTTGTTTCTGAAAATTGCCTTTTAAGAAAATTTAACCTTAACATTTGTTAACATTTGTCAAAATGTTAACAAACTTGCCATATTGAAAAGCTGATTATACAATGGTAATGTGAGAGTAAAACTATACAAAATATTTATATTTTTATTAATATTAGCAGCAGCCGCAGTCATATACTTCAACCAGGATTGGTTTTTGAAACAATATGACAAAATTTGTAGCATGTATTACGTACACAAAGGTGACAAAGCACTTTCACATTTAAAAATACAAAAAGCTATAGGACATTATAACAGAGCATTAAAACTTTATCCTGAGCACTATAGCGCATGGTATAACTTGGGTAATATATACGTGCTTTATGAAGATTATTATTCAGCGGTAGATGCGTACGAAGAAGCTATTAAGCACAATCCCAAAATGATTACAGCCAGAATGAATTACGGTATTATTTCGGCTGAGCGTTTAGGGGATTTTGACGGAGCAATTGATCAATATAACCAAATAATCAAAACCAAACGACATCTACTAAAAATTCCATTTATTTATAACAACAGAAAAAGTAGCAAAGTAAACAAAGGAATTGCATATTACAATATGGGGATAGCATACAGACAAAAATCTTTGTATGCTGGCAACCGTTGGGCGTTACAGAGAGAATATTTAAACAAAGCAATTGAAGCATATAAAAATGCCGTAAAAATCTTGAAAAAGGACTATGATGCTCGTTATAATTTAGCACTTGCTTACCACTTAATTGGAGATTATAACAACGCTGGGCTAACTTACTGTAAAGCTATTGAACTTGCACCAATGAATTACGAGGCGCACTACAATTTAGCAATACTGCTAAGACATATGAAATATTACAAAGAATCACTTGATGAATTAGAAAAGGCAACATCACTCATTACAAATAGCGACGGTATTTCAAACCGACAACGATACGTTTTTGATGTTATGAATGACGTTACTCGAACAATTTTGTCAGATACCGAAAGAAAATTTATGGTTGATAAAATCGACAATGACGAAGTTGCAAATCAAACTGGCATAACTTATGTTCATGGAAAACTCGTGGCAACTGATGCCTTAGACAAAGCTATCCTGAAGAATTTCAGAACTTGCGGCTCTAAAAAGATTTTCCTTGATGAAGATTAACCTTTAACTGCACCTTCGTTCTCGCCTGAAATAAAGTATTTTTGCATAGACAAGAAAAATACAATGATAGGTATAATTGAAATAATTGAGCCAGCTGCAATAAATCTCCAATTAGAACTGAACATACCTTGCAAATTATTTACACCAACTGGTAAAGTGTATAATGCTTCTTTTGTCAAAACAATGCTAGGCCACAAAAATTCCCCCCAGGAGCCGATAAAAGTAAATATCGCAAGAACAGCTAAAGACGGCTTAACCATAGGTAAAAGAACCTTCCAAAAGACTTGAAACACATTGCAACCATCAACAATAGCGGCTTCTTCCATTTCTCTAGGAATACCTAAAAATGCCTGACGCATCAAAAATATCCCAAACGCACTTACTGCAAATGGCATAATTAGCCCTAAATAACCAGCTAAATTACTTACACTATCTATTAGATTTAATTTAATTGTTATTAAATAGACAGGTAACATAATAGCCTGAAACGGAATCATAATAGTTGCCAAAACCGCAAAGAAAGTAATTTTCTTCCCATTAAACTCCATCCTTGCCAAAGGATAAGCCGCCAAAGATGATAACAACAGGTTCAAAACAACAGTGCCAATTGCAACAATCATGCTATTCACAAAATATCCAAATAAATTAACCCTTTTCCAAACGCCAACATAATTTTCAAATGTTAAATCCTGAGGAATAAACACAGGTGGATAGGCAAAAATATTTTCACCTGCACCCTTTAACGAAGTTGAAATTAACCACAAAAAAGGAAATATCGATAAAACCGACACGATAATAAGTATTAAATGTGTTCCAAAATATTTTTTCATAATTGGTATTTTTTCCTTTCAAAACACAAAATATTAATCAACGAAAATACCATAACTATTAACAATAAAACAACTGCCATGGCTGAAGCGTAGCCTAAATCCAAGTTTTCAAACGCTCTTTCATAAATGTAATAAACAATAGTTTTACTTGAATTCAAAGGCCCACCTTTTGTCATAACATAAATTTCCGCAAAAACTTTCATGGCAGAAATTGAACTAATCGTTACAACAAGAGCAATGGTTGGCAAAATATGTGGAATAGTTACTGTTAAATGTTTTCTCAAAAAACTTGCACCATCAATATCACAGGCTTCATACAATTCTTTTGGCACACTCATCAATGCAGCCAAATAGATCATCATATAATAACCAATTCCTTTCCAAATAGTTACCCAAATAACGGAATACAAAGCCCAATTTGGGTCAGTAAGCCAACCTACAGATTCCAAACCTAACAAATTAACAAAATAATTTAAAATGCCTTGTTCAGCATACAACCATTTGAAAGCAATTGCGGCTACAACAATAGAAACAATTACAGGTAAGTAGATAAGAATTTTATAAACTGTAATCCCTCTGATTTGTTGATTTAACAATATTGCTAAAAACAACGGTAAAATTGCTAAAATTGGGACTGCAACAACCAAATAGATAAAAGTGTTAGCTAACACTTTATAAAAAATAGGATTTTTAAACAGCGCAATATAATTTTGCAAGCCTACAAATGTTGCATTATAAATACTGTTTCCATAATCCTGAAAACTTAAAATAACTGTTTGAAAAAATGGAATAAAAAAGAATACTACAAGTAAAAGGATTGCAGGTAATAAAAACAAATACGGTGCATATTTACCATAGTATTTAAACATAAACTAATTATAGCACAACATTATTGCCATGTTCGAAAAAATATGGTATATTGAAGAAGTGATCAAGGTTTTAGTGACCAAGTGATCAAGTAATATATTTTAAGGTTGGAAAATCCAACAGAATAGGAGAACGTAGTATGTTAAAAAATGAAGCTATGACTAGCTTTAAGACCTTAGGGGGGGGGTAGAAACGCTCTCCTAGCAAGGCTTTCGGCGATTTGTTCAAAGTCGTACCGTCATCCTGAACTTGTTTCAGGATCTATTACAAAACCAATTAATAGATTCCGAAATAAATTCGGAATGACGCCAAGCGGTGCATTTACACTTGCTGAAGTCCTAATTACC
>SUTY01000033.1 GCA_015152455.1 Cyanobacteria bacterium SIG32 | reverse complement strand
GTGTCTATATCAGTATCAGTACCAACTTTATTATCAGTATCAATATCAGTATCCGTGTCTATATCAGTATCAGTACCAACTTTATTGTCAGTATCAATATCAGTATCTGTGTCTATATCAGTATCAGTACCAACTTTATTGTCAGTATCAATATCAGTATCTGTGTCTATATCAGTATCAGTACCAACTTTTTTATCATTACCTAGATATTTTTGCATTGCAGCATTTGCTTCGTCGAACGTTTTACCTCTGGCGACTATTTCGCCATTTTTTGCACCCCAAAATTCGCCGTCTTGGAATACCCAGGTTACATCTTTATATATTGTTTCAAGATTTTTTAATGTTGATTGATTACTATAATCTGTAGTTGTTTTATTTGGATTTGTACTTGTATTTAACACCCAAGGATTTGTATATCTGTTAAATGAAGCATAATCTCCTCCAGGGTTTAGCATTGAGCCAATCATATCTTTTGCGGAGTATATAACTTGCATTAACATTAACGGATTTGACCAGAGGCTTCCACCCATAAAACCACCGCCTAAGCCTCCGTGGCAATGGTGTATGTTGTAGTTATTTGTCTGATTGTATATTATGGTAGGTCTTTTTTGGAAAAAATGTACGTTCCTGTGTGCCATAGTTATACTCCTCTATATGTATAAAGTATATACTATGTACATAATTGCTTAATTTGTAGATTTTTCTTAATATTTTGTTACAAATTATATATCAAGACCCGTAAAAAGCTCTAATGATGTCACTTTTTGAAGAGTAGGAAAATCATCAATATTGTTTTCATTGAGGAAATTTATGGCTTCTAGTCTTGCTAATTCTAAAATTTTGGCATCTTTTACAATATCAGAAATTATTAAATCAGGTAAACCGCTTTGACGAGTTCCTAAAAATTCTCCTGGACCTCTTAATTGAAGATCTTTTTCAGCAATAACAAATCCGTCATTTGTTTCGGTCATGATATTTAATCTTTCTTTGGTTTCTTGAGAGCGAGAGCTACTCACTAATACGCAATAAGATTGAAGATTGTTTCTACCAACTCTACCTCTTAACTGATGTAGCTGGGAAAGCCCAAAGCGTTCTGCATTTTCTATAACCATAACTGTAGCATTAGGTACATCAACCCCAACTTCAACAACTGTTGTTGAAACTAGAATATCATATTTTTTTTCTTTAAAATCTTTCATTACTTGGTCTTTTTCATCATTTTTTAGTTTGCCATGTAATAGACCTATTTTAAATTCTGGAAAAATTTCTTTTTGAAGTTTTTCTGCTTCTATTGTGGCTGCCTTAGCAGAGAGTGTTTCGCTTTCTTCTATGAGAGGGTAAACAATATAGGCTTGCCTACCGTAATTTACTTCTCTGCGAATTAAATCCCACACGCTTTTATGTGATGAGGTCAAGTATGTTTTAATAGGCAATCTTCCTTTTGGAAGTTCATTTATGATAGTTAAGTCTAAATCCCCATGGACTGTTAGTGCAAGTGTTCTAGGGATTGGAGTTGCTGTCATTGTGAGTATTTGAGGGTTTTGTGATTTTTTCTTAAGTACATTTCTTTGTTTTACGCCAAATCTGTGTTGTTCATCCACAACGATTGCACCAAGGTTGTTAAAGTCAACGTTTTCTTGTATCAGAGCGTGAGTTCCGACTGCAATATTCATTTGTCCGTTTCTTAGAGAAGTTTCAAATTCTGTCCTAACTTTTTTGCTATGGCTTCCGAGAAATAATCCGACGCTCAAGCCTAGAGGAGTTAACCATTGAAGCATATTATTGTAGTGTTGTTGTGCTAAAATTTCAGTAGGTGCCATTATTGCTCCTTGATAGCCATTTTCAACTGCTGCAAGTAGCATAATTGTTGCTACAACAGTTTTTCCACTACCTACATCTCCTTGAAGTAATCTTTGCATAGGATTTTCAGAGTTTAGATCATTTAAAATTTCATTTACTGCATCTTTTTGTCCTTTTGTAAGTTCAAAAGGTAAGCTATTAATAAATTTTTGAACAATCCCATCTTTTTTAATTTGTAGGGCTACGGAATTTGTGTTATTTGCGGCGTTTTCTCTTAATCTTAGTAATTTTAATTGGACGAGAAAGAGTTCTTCAAATACTAAACTAAATCGTGCTTTTTCTAATATATCAAGATTTTCTGGAAAATGTATTTGTTCAACGGCTATTTTTTTATCAAGTAATCCCAGGCGTTTTCTTATCTCGTCTGGTACTACATTTATGATATCTTTTTTGTAAAGTTGTATAGCGTTATATATTGCTTTACGCAGGGTTTTTATATTTAGATCCTCGCATACTGTATAAATTGGCACTATGCGTGCTAAATTTAAGTTTGCATTAGAATTTTCTAGGAATTCACCTGTCATTATAGAGTAATTAGGCTTGTCAATGGTTAGTTTATGGCTATAATTGTTCATTTTAACCATGCCAGAAACCATTATTCCTGCATTCAATGGAAATTGAGCTTTTACTCGTTCTAGCATAAAGCGGTTACTTTTGGATTGGAAAAAATTAAGTTCAAGTTTTCCGCTTTCATCAGCTATTGTTACTTTAACAATAGAAAGACTGTTTTTGGTGTTAAACGCAGAAACTGATCTTATGTATCCAAAAACTGTTGTATTTGTTCCTTCTTTTAAATTTCTTATTAATGTGCGAGAAGAATAATCTATGTGTTTTCTAGGAAAGTACATTATTAAATCTTGTGCAGTGTATATCCCTAGTTTATTGAATTTGTACGCAACCTTTGGCCCAACTCCTTTAATATACATCACGTCAGTTTGGTTTGCGGGTTTAGAAATATGGTCTTTTGGTTCTCCTGTTTCAGGCTGATTTTGTTGTAATTCAGATTTTATAACTTTAATTAACTGATCAATAGCACGTTTGCGCTCAGGAACTGATGCAAATGGATAGTGTTCAAACGCTTCTATCATTATTGCCCATTTGGGATTTTTTTTAGAAAGTTTGTAATTTTTTTGTGCTTCTTTTTTTATAAATGATGAAAATGCCTGAGTTTTACCGTGTATATCAATATAACGGTGTTTAATTTCTACATCTATTGCAAGTTTTATTTGCTCTAAATTTTCCAATTATGTAAGCCTCAATACTTCGTAAATATCCATTTTTTTTGACTTGCCACGAATACTTACTTCGCTAATTTTTATTACATCAGCTATGTTGCTTACGTGCTGATATGTAGAACTGCTGATTAATAAACTTGTCTTGTAAACCTTGTTATAACTTTCAATGCGACTGGCTAAGTTTACCATATCTCCAATAACAGTATATTCAAGTCTTTTTTCTGAACCAATATTGCCGACGAATGCTTCTCCTGTATTTATACCAATACCAATCTCTATTTTTGGTTTCCCTTCAAATAGCCACTTGTCACGAAGTTTATCTACAGTTTTTAACATTTCGTTGGCACATAAAACGGCATTCTTAGCATGATTAATGTCTTGAATAGGCTCTCCAAAAATTGCCATTACCGCATCACCGATAAATTTGTTAATAACTCCGTTGTATTTTGATATTATCGGTTCAATTTCTGTAAAATATTCGTTTAATATTACGGAAACTTCTTCAGCACTTAGTTTTTCACTCATGCTTGTAAATCCACGAATATCAGCAAATAGAACGGTTACGACAGCTTTCTTTCCACCAAGTTTAATGTCGTCAATATTTTGAACTACGTTCTTCATAATATCCTGTGACAGATATTTGCCCATAGCTTGTTTTATTTTTTCCTTATTCCGCCCTTCTAAAATAAATCTGTATGAGTATGCAAAAATTGTTGTAATTAATTGGACGATTAACGGTGTAATAACGTTAGGGGCAATTCCGTTTGTGAAACATATTGCACTAAATAATATGTAGCCTCCTGCTATTAGAATTAATGATCCGAGAGAAGCAAAAAACGATAATTTTGAGATTAGTACAAATACCAATATTGTTAAGAAAATAAGTATAAAAATATCTTGAACAAATGAAGTTTGCTTCATAAATTGATTATTTATAAGGTTATCCAAGTTTGTTGCCTGTATATCAACTCCTGGATGTTTTTTGAGTATCGGAGTAGGTAAAGCATCTTCTAGTGCTAGCGCACTGGCTTTTGCATTAGCGCCAACAAATACAATTTTATCTTTAAATACTTCAGGCGAAATTATAGGTTCTTTTCCCTGTTTTATGTTCTCTAAAGATTGAATTATGTCAATGGCAGAATATTTTTTATGTGTGTATTCACTTTGCTTATGAGGATTGAAAAAGTAGGTCAAACTTTGTAACCCTTCATAAGTTTGTGTTACAGGAATTTCTGTAGATATTTCATCAAAATATATTTTATTATCAGTAATGTTAATTTGATCTACACCATTAAGTTTTAAATACATTCTTAAAGCTAATGATGGATAATTTTTATCTTTTACAGAGATAATTTGATCACTGTTAACTATATAACCTGCGCTATTAAATGATGTATTGACTGATCCTGTAGCTTTGATAGCATTGAAATAAGGTTCAGGGAATCGTGATAAACTGTTGTATTTGCCATCAAAAGTATTTTTTCTTCTATCATTAATTTTTATTCCGAATTTCTTATCAAATTTTTGCGTGTATGCTTCTCCGTTAACTTCTATTGGGTATTCTTGCACTAATGGGCTGAAACCGACAACTAATTTTTCCATTTTGTTGACTGTTTCAAAAAAATATTTATCAGATTTAGGATTTTGTTCATCAAGGCTTGTCAAAATAGCATCAAATCCGATTATTTTAGGGTTTGAATAATCGTTTAAGTATTCAAAAATATTTGCGTATAGACTTCTTTGCCAAGGCCAACGATATTTTTCTACAGATTTGTCATCTATAACGATTAAAACGATATCTTCAGATCCTGTTGTGTTAGCCGTGAAATTTTTCACCATAAAGTTATAGGCGCTTGGTTCAAAAAATTGCCATGATACTAAAATAATAAATACTGTTAAAAAGAAATGTATTAATGCTGACTTGATAAAAAAAGTTTTTGAATTTAATTTTTTCATGATACTCCCTGTCCCTAATTTTATGATATAATAAATTTTGAAAAAGGGATAGTTTATGAACGAAAATTTAATGAAAGCTCTTTCTGAACAAAAAATATTTCCGATAATCCGCAGTAATGATCCGAATATTGTCGTGAATACAGTTGATGCACTTTTAAAAGGTGGTCTTAACATTATGGAAATAAATGTTGAGTCTGTTCAAATTTATGATGCTATTAAAGAAGTTTCATCAAGAGCAAATGTTTGTGCTGGTGGTATTATTACATCTTTGCAGGCGCAGGCAGCAATTGAATCAGGTGCAAAACTTTTTTCTTCACCAATTTTTCATATGAATTTGGTTAAATTATCCAAAGATAAGAGAATTCCATATATAGCTGGCACTTCTACTGCTAATGAAGCATATCAGGCATGGAAAGCAAGAATTCCTTTGGTTAAAATCTATCCAATTACTGCTATGGGTGGAGCTTCATATTTGGAAGATTTGCTACGTCCAATGAACTTCTTAAACATTTTACCTCAAGGTAGTGTGAAATTATCTGAAGTTAAAAAATATATTGATGCAGGTGCTTTTGCAGTTGGTGTTGGACGTGATTTATTTGATGGCTATTCGTATTCCGCTATAACTGAAAGAGTACAAGAAACTCTTTCTGCATTTTAGGAGCGCCATGTCAAAAAGAATTGTCATTTCTGGCTATTATGGTTTTGATAACTTCGGTGATGAAGCTATTTTATCTGTGTTATTGAATCATCTTAAACAATTTGATCTTGAGGTCGTTGTTTTGTCGAGTTCTCCTCGAAAAACTTCAATGAATTATTTAGTTAATTCTATATATTCTTTTGATTTTCACCAAGTTTCAGGTTTGATTAAACAATCTGATATTTTGATTTCTGGTGGTGGAAGTTTATTACAAGATGTCACCAGTTTAAAATCGCTCATTTATTACTTATGGGTAATTTTTACAGCGTTAAGATACAAGAAAAAGGTCATAATTTTTGCACAAGGAATAGGACCAATCAGAAATAATTTAGCACGATTTGTGACAACAATGATATTGAAAAATTGTGATTATATTTCGGTTAGAGATTATAAAAGCCAAAAAATGCTTGAGTTCAACAATGTGAAAGCGGATTTATTGTGTGATCCTATATTTTCTTTGAATTTGATTCCTGCAGTTAATAAAGGTATTGTTGGGGTTCAGTTGAGAGATTTTGCAACATTAAATGATGCATTGCTAAATAAGTTAGCTCGTCAACTCATAAAAGAATTTTATAACAAGAAGATTGAGTTATATGCTCTGCAGTATGAATTGGATTTTCATATATGTGATAAGTTTAAAAAAATTTTAAATTCAATTGCTCCCAATATTGATGTCGAAATTGTGCATAGCTTACCATTAAGTAAAATGATTGAACGCATGTCTAATCTTGAGTATATGATTGCAATGCGTTATCATGCCCTTGTCGTTGCTTTAAAGTTGGGTATAGCTTGTGTTGGTATAAATTATGATGCTAAGGTCGAAAAACTTGCTCATGACGCTTCTATTCCACTCATTTCAATGAAAGGTCTAGAAGACTTTGATCAGGTTTTTTCTGCTTTGAAAACATTAAATAAAAAAGATTTATGCGAGTATGCTAATTCAATGAATTTTGATTGGTCAAAGGTAGATGAGATAATAACAGAATAAAAAAAAGAACATCATTTGATGTTCTTTTTAGTATATGCTCCAGGCCAGACTTGAACTGGCACCAAGCTATTCACCTGATTGGATTTTAAGTCCAACGCGTCTACCGATTCCGCCACTGGAGCGCATATATTCTGTTGTCATGCTTCAGCGGAATCGGTAGACAAGTCTACCTTACCTCTCCTCGAACGATACTCAATCGTTCTCGTCGGCAGAGTGCCACTGGAGCGCATATATTCTGTTGTCAACTCCCTAATCATACTTTAAACAAACTTGAATGTCAAATAGGAAATTTGATTAAATATGCTTCGAGTTCGTAAACTTTTTCTAAAATTAATAAAATCAATTCTTTTAGCTGTTTTTGGACTTCTTCGTCATGCTTAATTGATATTTTGCCAAAAAGCGCTGGATATTTAATATTATCTGAAAAAGTAGCGTGGAACTCTTTTATAGAGTTAAATATTTTTTTATCAATTATGTCTTTATCATCACACAAAGGTATAAAGATTTCTGCCAAAGCATGCTTAGCTTTTAATATTTTATTACTGCTTAAGAGTTTTTGTACTTTTATCAATTGTTTTCTGATATTATAATATTTCTTTATAAGTTGATTTTTTTTGTCAGGTAATTGTTTTGAAAAATATTCAATTGTTTGTCTGTAGCCACTTTCAATCAATTCTTCTCGTTTTTCTTTTGGGTAATTAAAATCAACTACTATTACATCACCAGTTTTTATAACTACATAATCGAATTTATCATTGTTGCCGTATGAATCAACGATATATGACGTACTCATTGATGTAATACAACTATAAATCGTATTCATATAGTCTAAAGCATTTTTGTCGCAACCATCAAATTCGCCTTCTAGCCTGAATTCTAACACTCGTTCTTCATCTAATAGCAAGTGTTTTGATAGTTTCCACATAGGCATGCTTTTTTGTAAATCACCATCAACAAGCAATGTATTATTGTATTCAAAAGGTTTCATTAGCCCAGGCATTGTGCTGGAAATTCTCACTGCAGTCGCAATTTCAAAGTCTGGAGTTTCAAATCTTGAAAATTCTTTGCAACTGAAATTTGACAAATCAGTAGTAATAACAACAAGATTTTTTTCTATATCTTTGAAAGTTACTGCTTTATTTTTCCCTTTTTGGTATTTATCACCGTAGTATTTTTTTTCAATAAGTTCTCTAATCCACTCTAAAAATACTTCACCTTTACTTAGTGCAAAATTGGGTCCCCAACCGAATTGTATATCTCTGAATAATTCAAAATTTACGCCTAGGAAAATTTCTCGCATTTCAGATGCCGTATATCCCAGAGCCATTAATGATGCAACAATGGAGCCTACTGATGATCCTGCAATATTTTGCGGATTAATGCCTATTTCTTCTAAAGCCCTAATTGTACCAACATATGCGATACCTCTTATTGCGCCACCACCAAATAGACATGTATAGTTTAATGATTTATTATTTTTCATTTCTAAATCCTAACATAAAAAAGACGGCAATTTAATTGCCGTCGATAATTATTTTTACTAATTTAAGCTGCTTTTGAACCTTTAATTTCACGAATTAAATATTCAGCAACCCATTCAAAATCTTTGTTGTCCTCAGCTGCTTTTTTTAGATATTTAACAGAAGCATCACCAATTCTTATAAGAGTCATAGCAACTACACCACGTTTAACACCACGAACAACTTGAAGTTGATCTACCAATTGCGGTAATGCTGATGTTCCTATATCAACAAGAATATTTTCAAGTTCATTTTTTGTTGTGTTATCAGCTGTTTCTAATTTGCTAAGAATTTCGTTTACTCTATTCATCTTTATCTCCAATAATTTCTAACCTATGTTATCATTATAGAGCAAAATTTACATCATGCTGGATTTCCTTACATAATCTTTATATCTTTATAAAGATAGAGGATACTCACTTTTTTGAGTATCCTCTTTTTGCTATTTATAATCAGCTTATGCTTGATACATCTTGAAAGATCGTTCTATGTTTTTGCTAATTACTGATTTAATAGAATCATATTCAGTTTGCAATGAATTGTGTTCTGTATCGATATTTTTCAATTCAATATCAAAGCGTTTGTCTTTATTTTCTATATTTGTCATTGCTTTGTTATATTCAGCTTCTGCTTTAGCAACTGCTTTTTCGTCAGTTACTTCAGTAATGTCGCTACAATTTGAGTGAAGCATTGAAGTCCAATTATTGTTTGTATCGACTTGTTCCATAGTTACTATGCCGCTTTCTAAAGCGAATTGAATCCATTTGTTACTTGACGCCAAGCCATTTTCAATTACTGTAAAGCCTTGTTTCATACGTTCAAATAAGTTTGTGTACCATTTAACTTTAGCATCAGCATTTTCTGATGGATTGTTTTCATCAATCCAACCCCAGTTAGGTTCGCCATAAACATTGAATAATTGATCTAAGATATAAATATCTTCAATAACTTGGAATGCTTCAGAAGTTTTGTCACCAAATTTTGAAATAATCCAGCCTGGATCGTTCAAGAATTTTTCATTTCCTTCTATTGTTGTACCGTCAGCGCCAGTAGGTCTGTTGCCAGTTCCGAAGATGAAATCGACTAAAGTTTCATAAGCCTTATCGTATTCTGCTTTAGCGGCAAGAGCTTCACCAGTTTCGGCATAAGCATCTCTGTTTACAAAGCCAGCAATGTTGCCATACTGTTCTAAAACAGCAAGTACATAAGCTCTAGCTTCTTCAAAATTTGCTGAGTATTTACTTGTAACTTTGTTATTTGCAAAATCAAAGTTGGTTAAAGTATATTGAGTTGAGGTAGGTGTAACTCCGGTTCCAGATACACTTTCAGTATATCGAATTGATGTTCCTGAACCAATTGTTGCGCTTGTGCCACTATTTGATGTTGATGTATAATTAACGTCAATAGTTTGAGTAGAGAAAGTACCGTCACCATTATCGACTTCTTGCTCCTGGGCAATAGTTGCATTACTACCAGTGATGGTGTATGTTGAGCCTGAGGTATTTGTTAACGTTAAAGCGTATGAGCCGTCCTCACGTTTTCCAATACCATATTTACCTGAGCCTAGACTGTCAAGTGTAGTTGTTATTGTTATTGTTGGCGGATTTGTTGCTGAACTGTAGCCTTTTAATAATGCGTCAATTGATTTTGCATATTCACTGTTTGGATCAAGTTTTTTATCTGGTGTTGTTGAAGTAAGTGCAGTATGACGACCTCTGACAAATGTTAATGCATTTTTTAAAGTAGTGTAATCACCCTCAGCTGCATTACTTACATTAGATTTGTGTGTTTCTAATTCGCTCCATTTGATGTCAGTTTCATCACTTTTGATTTCTTTTAGAACCGCAGCATCATATGCCATATCTGCAATTTCAAATTGGCTATAGTAATCTGTGTAATTTGCGTATTCAAAACTTTGTAATGAAGCATTATATCCCATGTGATAAATTGTATGACCTTCTTCATCAACTCCAACTTTGTGTGCCGTATTTCCGCAAGCCAATCCTTCATACATAGCTTTTAGTTCATTAACTGTATATGTACCTATATCATATTCACTTCTTGTAATTTCATTGTAACCTTTAATGTTCACATTATTAGCACCTAGTGTTTCTTCAGTAAAGTATGTTGAAGTATATGCTAAGCCGTGAGCCGCTAAGTATTGATTCAAATCGCCGTCAGCGGTTTTGTATATATCAGCTTCAGCTTCAGTAACTAATAATTTACCGCTTGTATTAATCAAGCCGTATTGGTTATTATGTGCACTATAACTTGTTAAAGCATTGAAAGTCAATTTTTGAGTTTGACTGTTTCCGTCCAAGTCGTAATTTGACATCATCATTGTTGCATCATTTAAGGCACTGACGTATTGTTCACTGACTTTTGAACTTTCAGTGGCAAGGCGCATCTTAGAGTTGTTGACAATCTGAGCTCTCAACTCGTTGTCAGCAATACGAGATGTGATTGATAATAATCTTGCTTGTGATGCTGCCATTCCCATAGTTGGCGTTGTCCTTTCCTGATGTACCCTTACTACGGTTTACGGCTATATTTATTGAATTCTTTAATATTTAAGGCTATTTGTTAACAATTTGTTACAAATTTAATAATGCGTTTTTAAGGTGTTTAATCTTTTTTTTATCTGTTCCAATTCCGCATAATAACATTGTAGATTTTTCATTTGTTTTTTCATCTTCTATGTTGTAAGTTTTAAACAGAATATTAGAAAGTTCTTCTCCTGAAATTCCATCAACTTTAACAAGGATTTTAGTAATATCGTCCCCAAAAAATTCGCAATTTGTACATTCTTGTTGTAGAATTTCAAGTTCGTCTATAAGTTGTTCTAGTTTGCGTTTTCCCCACCAGCTATTTAGAAAATTAATATTTTCCTCAATAGATGCTAAAATCGGATAAGATGGAGAAGTTGTGTTGATCATACTCAAAGATTTCTTTATATCTAAATCTGTCATAGTATGTAAAAGAGCTGTCGGATTTAAACCTCCAGCGGTTTTATGCAAAGATTGAACTGTGAAATCTGCTATATTTACTGCACTGTCAGGCAATCTCTTAGAAAATGGATAAAGTGCGCCATGAGCTTCATCAACGATCAAATATACATTATACTTTTCACAGATTTTTTTAATTTTTTTTATATCAGAAACAATCCCTTCATAAGTGGGTGATGTTACAATTAAGGCCTTGATTTCGTACGCTTTAAAGTAGTGCTCAATAATTTCTGGATCTAATTCTAAAGGGATACCCCACTCGTCGTCAATTTCTAAATCATAAAATATGGGTTCAGCCCCAGCGAGTCTGACTGCATTAGCATGGCAAGGATGTGAATTTTTCCAGATTAAAACATTATCACCTTTATTTACGCATGTTAAGACTGAGGCAATTACGCCACTTGTAGAGCCATTTGTTAAAAATAATGTAGATTTCGTTTTGTAAATCTTTTTAGCACGTTCCTGCGCCTTTGAAAGGGCTTCTGTTGGATTGTGTGCATCAGTTTCTGAAATATCAATTTTGTAAGCTGATTTTAATGGATTATACAACACAAAACTTTGAGAATGAGAAGGTGTTGTGAATAGTAACTTCTTGTTTCTCTTTTTTAGTAATTTTACAAGACTCATAACTACTTATTCTTAATTTCGATACTACGTTTTGCACAATATTGAGTTAAAGTCATTTTATCCATGCTTGAATTGTAATCAAAACGGCCAGAAATTGTGTAACCGTTTTCATTATTCTTTTCAATACGAATTGGAGAAAATTTACATTCAATACTTTGTTCTTCAGAAAGTGGAAGTGTAATTGTGTAATCTTTATCAATATTGATTGTATCGTTAGTTTTGAATTTCATACCACCAGCTGAAATATCAAGAGTTGTAATTTTTTTAGTTTCGCCTTCTGTAAACATATCAAGATCTAAAATATACTTGATACGTGTATATTGACGTCTTTGTAAAAATTTATGCTTTGCAGGACTTGCGATTTTTAAGGTTTTTCCATTTATTTCTTTTGCATAAGAATCGAAATACAAAGTTCCATGCGAAGTTTGAGTGTAGAATTCGCAATAGTTACTTCTCAAAATGCCATCTGCATCATAATCAAGTTCAAGCGTAAAATAATCTGGCTGAACTTCTGTAATAGTGCCTTTGTTGGCAAATTTGAAATCGTGTGGAACCATTATAATTCTTTGATCTTTTGCAATTAATTCTCTCATCTTTAACCCTTTCAATATTGTGTTTGTAATTATTATACAATATTTGTCAAATTTTGTCAGCAACTTAACAATTAAAAAATAAAAGGTGAGATAAAAATCTCACCTTTTATCCTTATTGAAATTCAGAGCTTACGCAAACAACACTGTTCCAGCCAGAAGAGTCAGTTGTACTTTGATCCCCTGTGTCAAAATGTACAGTCCAGATAAGATATGGAGCATCTTCAGTTTTAGAATAGAATCTTCCTTCTGATGGAAGTTTTAGAGCTTCTCTTCGGTTGTAAACTTCTTTAAGTACATTTAATTCAGGAAGTAACATGCCTCTGCTTTCACATTCTGCGATTGCGTCATCCCAAGAATATGTTCCTTCAAGTAATAAAACATCTGTACCAGTTTTTATGGAAATGTTTAGCCCTCTGATATCTTCTCCATTTCCATATGAATTAGGTGATTTGTCACCAGATACATCATAAAGAATAGATATTGCATCTGTTTTTATGCCAAGACTATTGCGGTCACCTGTAATTTTAACAACTTCATTAGAATTTGAATCTTGAGTTGCATCAGGATTATAAGCTATCAATGCTGAAACCCCGTCTGCAAATTGTACACCAATAGTTTCGGTTCCATAATCATCTGTAGAATATAGATTTTTAGCTTCCTTTAATTCCGTAATATCGATTGCGCCGTCAGCAGTATTAAATTCATCAACAAAACAATTTGTTAATTTATCACTTGGGCAAGTCTTAACTATTTTAATATAATTCCCTAGTGTATCAACAAAATCAGCAGTTGTTGCGTGACCTGTAAGTTTATTGTCTAGGTTCATAATTTTAAGTGCTTCACCAAGTCTTCTATTGAAAACAGATGATGCAGTATCCCACGATCTTTGTTGATAATTAGCAATCAATGTTGGAATTGTCATTGCAGCTACAACACCGATAATTGCTAAAGTAATTAATACCTCAGCAAGGGTAAAACCCTTAAAACCCAGTCTAGGAGAGCGTTCTACCCCCCCCCTGTAGGTGAAAATACTTGTAAATACTTCATTTGGAACTTCTCCTTTTCTGTTGGTTTTCCCAACACTAAATAATATCCTCAGCTTGGTCAACACCAAGCACATAATTATATAATACCCATTTTGGCATAGTTTTTAACGAAATTTACAAAAGTTAATTTACATTCCTTAAACTCTTAATAAAAAAAGCCTCTCAAATATGAGAGGCAATGCTAAGCAATCAGAAGAGTTGAGGATTTACATATTCATTTTAAACTTTTTGCAAAGAATTTCATTGCCAAAAATATTAATATTCACAGAAAAAAGCAGCCCCTAAGTAGGAGCTGCTTTTTATTTGTTTTATTAATTAGTCTTTCAAGAATGATTCATAATTTCTAGCCAACAGGTGAGTTCTAACTTGGTTGATCAAGTCAAGAGCAACACCGACCATGATGATCAATGATGTAGCACCGATACCCTGCAAAGTTTTGATATTTGTGATGTAACTTGCAAGTGATGGAACTAATGCAACGATACCAAGCCCCAAAGCACCGATAAATGTAGTTTTTGAAAGAATTTTATCTAATGCTTCAGCAGTTGGTTTTCCAGGTTTTATACCAGGAATTGATGAACCATATTTTTTAAGGTTATCAGCAATATCTTTTGGTTGCATATTAGGCATAATTGATGCATAGAAGAATGTTAATGCAAAAATTAAGCCGAAGTATAACAAGTAATACACAATTCCATCTGGACTTAGCCATTGGTTAAGCGTAATTACTAAGTTTTTAACTGCTTCAGATTTGAAGTTTGCTTGTCCTACCAAACTTAAAATTGTTGATGGGAACAATAATATTGCAATCGCAAAGATAATTGGCATTACACCACCTGGGTTAAGTTTGAATGGAATAAATGAATTCATACCACCATAAACTTTGTTACCCACTTGTCTTTTTGGATTTACAATAACAACTTTTCTGATTGCTTCCTGCATAATTACAATGAATACCATTGTAGCAAAAAATATTGCTAAAAGAGCCAATAAACCGAATTGTAGTGCTGAACTGTTAGCCACCATTTGTGCGGTTCTTGACGCATATACAGGAATACCAGATAAAATACCGACAAAGATGATTAAAGAACCACCATTACCGATACCTTTTTCTGTGATAAGTTCTGATAACCACATTACAAGAACTGAACCGGATGTTAATACTGCAACTGAACTTACAAAGAACATTACAGGATTTACGTTAGGCAATATAGCTCCAGGTAAATGATGTAAATATAGCATAAATACAACAGACTGAAATACTGCCAATATTACGGTAAATATTCTTGTGTATTGTGATAATTTTCTTCTGCCTGCTTCACCTTCTTCTTTTTGAAGTTTTTCTAAAGAAGGGATTACAACAGAAACTAACTGAATAATGATTGATGCCGTAATGAAAGGTCCGATACCTAATGCAAATATAGATACAGTTCCTAAAGCACCACCTGAAAATAAGTCAAGAAATCCAATAATATTGTTTCCTTGAGCAATATTTGAAAATACTTGGTTATTAATCCCAAACAATGGCATTTGTACACCAAGTCTAAATGCCGCAATCATCAAGAATGTAAACATAATTTTTTGTTTCAAGCCTGATGCTTGCCACATAGACATCAAATCTTCAGTTGTAGGCATTTTAATTCCTTGTGCCATTATACTAACTCAACCTTTCCGCCTGCTGCTTCAATTTTAGCTTTTGCTGATGGTGTAACATAAGATGCTTTAACAGTAACTGCATTTTTAATTTCGCCGTTACCTAAAATTCTTAAACCGTCAGCTGATGGGTGAACTCTTTTTGCTTCTTTAAGAACTTCTAAAGAAACTTCTTTAAGTCCTAGTTGTGCAATTCTGCCAACATTGATTTCAGCATAGTTAAGTTTGTTGATAATTTGGAAGCCTTTCAATTTAGGAAGTCTTCTGTAAGCTGGCATTTGACCACCTTCAAAACCTCTTTTAGAGCTGCTTCCTGAACGTTGACCTTCACCATTGTGGCCACGGCAAGATGTTTTACCATGTCCTGATGATCTTCCTCTGCCAACTCTTTTTGATTTGTGTGTTGAACCTTCTGCAGGTCTTAAATCTTCTAAAGTAATATTTGTCATTTTTGTTTTCCTCATAATTTTGACCGCTCGCTATTCACTGTCGTTACACAAGTAACTGTACGCAGTCTGTACATTTTAATATCTTATTTTGTTACTTCTAACAAGTGAGATACTTTGTTAACCATACCCATAATAGTAGCTGTTTCAGAGTGTTCTACTACTTGGTCTTTTTTAGATAAGCCCAAAGCTGCAACAACTTTGCGTTGAGCTTCTGATGAACCGATTAAACTTTTTACAAGTTTAATTTTTATTGTATTTGTTTTAGTTTTTGCCATAATCATTATCCTTTATACTAATTTGTCATTCTATAAAATCAATTAGCCGATTAGTTTAAAAGTTCAGCCATTGTTAAACCACGTTTTTTAGCAACTTCGTTGAACGGAGTCAATGCTTTTAGAGCGTTGATTGTTGCATAAGCTGCGTTTAGAGGTGATTTTGAACCTAATGATTTAGCAAGAATGTTTTCGATACCTGCTAATTCAAGAACAGGTCTAACTGCACCACCAGCGATAATACCAGTACCTTGAGAAGCTGGTCTTAACATAACTTCTCCAGCGCCTGATTTACCAGTAATTGGGTGTGGAATAGTTGTTTTGAAAATTGGAACTGTGATAAGATTTTTTCTGCCGTCAGCAATTGCTTTTTGAATAGCAATGATAACTTCAGCAGCTTTAGCACAACCGATACCAACTTGGCCTTTTTTGTTACCAACGATAACGATAGCACGGAAGCTCAATTTTTTACCACCTTTAACAACTTTTGTTACACGGCTGATTTGAACAACTTGTTCTGTCCATTCGCTTTGTGGTTTTTCTTCTGTTGTTTCGATTTTTTGTTTTTTGCCGCCACGAGCTCTTCTTTTAGAAGGTTTTTCTTCGGCTGGAAGTTCTTCTGTTGCAACTTCTTCTACAACTGTAGCTTCTTCAACAACTTCAGTAACTTCTTCTACTGTGATTTTTTCTTCGTTTTCCATTAAAATTTACCTTTCATGTTAATTGTAAAAACTTTTTATATTTTACACATACTCCAAATAATGGCTTGTAATACACGCAGAGTCGGGTTTCTGCAGCCTTTTGGAAAATGTATGTGAGATAACTTTTCTGACAGGTTTTAGAATATCACAAACATTTTTAAATTACAAGACTATATTTAAGTTTTGTTGCTCTTTTTGTAAAATTTCGTCAGCAGTTCTTACTTTTTGGAATGGATGTTTTTTGATAAATTTGAAAAAATCTTTAGCTTCTGCTCTTAATGCTTTATCAATAGCTTTTAGCGTAAATAATTCGCTTGAATCCTCGCTTCCAATAAGTTTGAAACCTGCAATTTCTGTTCTTAACCTTAAAAGATTTTCGCATTTTTTATCAAACTTAGAGAATAATTCGACATCTTTTTTCCCAGTAGCAACCCATAAAATAGCAGTATCACTTTTTGACATAGCAATACCGTTTCTGCTTGCATTTTCGGCAGCCCAATCAAGACTTGCGCCATTGGCTTTAGCATAATCTTCCAAGGCTTCGGAAAAAGCAAATTCTGATGGTGATTTTGCATGAAGATAATCAACGTTGCCATCGTGGATTTTATCGAGTTTTGGTAAAATATTTTCATGAAAATCATCAAATTCTTTTTCTGTTAAAAGAACTCTGTATCTTGCTGTGAAATTTGTGTTCGGTTGTGGTTGTTGTATTTGCATAATTATTCTTCCAATAGCTTCATAAATAGGGCTTCCGAACTATCAACTTCTATTACTTTTTTCCCAGAAATTGTGTCTTGAAATTTTGTTGTTAGTAGTGATAATTTATTCAAAAGAGGTGTATATCTGTCAAGATGTTCAGGGATATCTTGTCTTCTTGCTTGTCCCAGTAGAATTTCTTTTATTTTTTCAAAAAATGAAATTTTACAGAGTTTGTCAGCTTCTTTCGTGTATTTGTCTAGTATTTTGATATCTTCATCACCTGTAAATATCCAAACATCAGTTTCTTGAGGATTAGGGAGTTTAATGTTGAAATTTTTTGCGTTAAGTATTGCCCATTCGTAAGACAAATTACTTTTAGAAACATCATTATCTATTACTTTAGCAACATAGGCATCATAAGGGCACTCACCGCTAAAAAAATAGATCGGTTTGTTTGTCATTCGATTATAAACAGGTGCAATCAGTTGATCTATTGTTAAATGTGTGTCTATATTTGTTTTGGGTATTTTGTATATAGCCGTAAAATTTTGGTTATTTGTATTGTTAATTTGCATAGTATGTCCTATGAAATTTATAAATCTGCTAAAAATATTTTTTGCTAGTTTCTTATTATAATAAACAAAATCGGAGCCTAAAGATAGACTCCGATAATTTGTTATATTCAAACCATTCAACCTTTAAACGTAAAAATGGTTTACCATTTTGGTTAATTACCTACGCACAACACTGAACCGTAACTATCGAGCTTGCCAGTGTCGTTGGCCTCGTATCCATTGTCAAAGTCGAGACTTAACACGTATTTGGTACTGTCCTCAGACGAAGACCAGAACCAGCCGGTAGTTGGAATTCCTTCTTCCCCCTTTCTTGCATAGAGATCACGTAATTCTTCGATTGTTGGAAGTCGCATGCCTTCATCTACGCATGCTTTCTTAGCTCCTGCCCAGTAATCATTACTGTAGTTTGATGGTGTTGGTCCGCAGTATGCGTCATAATCTGCTTTGATATCTGGGTCTGTAGATGTTGAAGCAGTTGTTCTACAATCTATTGATGTTGATATTGTTCCTAAGTTCTTAATTGCAGCGCCTGTTTTAATCGCAATATTTAATCCTCTTATATCCTTACCAGTATCCATTTGGTTAGGTGTTTTTAGACCATTTACGTCGTATAGAATAGATATAGCATCAGTACCCATAGCTACGCTATCACGTCCACCTGAAAATCTTACTACTGTGTTTGAATATGGATCTTCTGTTGCGTTTTTGTTGTAAGCGATTAGAGCAGATGTTCCGTCACCAAACATTACACCAATAGTTTCTGTACCATAATCTGTTGTAGAATAAAGATTTCTAGATGCTTTTA
>SUTY01000032.1 GCA_015152455.1 Cyanobacteria bacterium SIG32 | reverse complement strand
AATATCATCAATAACAGAAACCAAATAAGAATTTTTCTTTAATTTGTTTAAAAAATCTTCTTTTTGTTTTCTTAAAGAAGCTCCTTTTTGTTCAAAATCCTTTGTTATGGCATTGTTCTTACGTAAATTAGCTTTTTGTCCTTTATAATTCTCTAATTCTTGCCATAATTTATTAATCTCATCTTTAATTTCAATTGGTGTATTATCTTTTATGACTTCAGCATGTTGTATGCCAGGAACATTTTCAATAATACTAATTTTAGGTCTAAATTTTTCAACAATTTCTAATTGTTTTCTATAAAAATAATTACGTTCATCGTTTGGGGAACGCTCGCCTGCTAAACTAAATCCCTTGCATACAATTCCACCAAATAAAACATCTAACTCACCTTTTTTGAGTCCTGTTTTTTTTGATATTAGTTGTAAATCTATATCTAATATGCTGGTATTGTCAACAAAGGCTTCAGTCTTTAATTCAGGATTATTGTATAATAAAGTTTGTAAGCATTCGTTGCAAAAATCATTTACATATCTTGCAGCAAAACCTTGAGTCTTAAAACCTAAATGTGATCCTCCAGCCCCTACAAATGTTTCGAATATTGTATATTTGTGTTTTTTGTTCATTATAATTCATTCCTTTGTAATAAATTTTGAAAATTTATAATATATTCTTTTGCTATACTATTTTTATCAATTTTTTCTATAAATGCGTTTTTATTCAAATCATTTGGATTATAAATTATTCTTCTTTTGGGGCTTCTAGCGTCAAATTTAATAATGCCATAATCATCTCTCATTATATTTAACCAACTAGAAATATAACGATTGTTAGATTGTGTTAAATACAATACATCTCTGTTCAAATGACGTTTTTTTATTCGATTAGAAATCTCTTGGTTGGATATAATTTCAAATTCTCCAGAAAAAGATTTTAAAATTTCATCGAAATATGGTTTCATATAAGCATTATACATAATATAGGCAAATTCTGAATATGGTAAAATTGCCATTTGTCTACCTGCTAATGTTAGAGAATTTTTATTATCTATTAAACCTAATCCTGATAGTGTAATAAATGCATTTCGCCAATTTCCATTATTAATAACATTTAATTTTAACAATTTACTTGTTAGTTTTGGACGATCATTTTGAACAATACCTTTATGTGATAAATATAATAGATACAATAATAAAATATGATATTCAAAAACCCTGTTATCACGAAAATAATATTGCGAGATTGATACTAAATTATTATTTTCAACTTGAGCCAAAACATTTAATTCAGTTTCGGTTATATGTCTTATTGCGTTACTGATCTCATTGAATTCAAGAATTTTGACAGTTTTTGGGTATTTAAACCTTGCGACATTAAACGTATTTTGACTTAATACAGTAGAAGGAAATAAAAATATTGATTTGAAATCATTATCATATTCTAAAGATAGATGAGGAATATTTGTTTCTTTGAAATATTCATATTGAAATAATTGCCCAATACCTCTTACGTAATCTGTAACATTAATTTGTCCACCTTTACATTCAATAATTCCTTTTATTTTATTATTATCAATTATTGTAAAATCTGCAGTTATACCGTTTATATACTCATCTTCAGATTTCAAACTAAAATTGGGAGATAAATCGCAAATATTCAAAAGACCATTGCGTATGGTTTCATCATTTTTAACTCTATCTTGAACTTCTGCTTCTAGTAACATATTTTCCCTCTTTAGTCAATTGTAGCATAAAATAAATTAATATTATTTTTATGTAATTTAACTACAATTTAGCAATTATTAGTTATCTACGATTACCATTGATCACGTTCTTTATGATATTCAATGTTTGCATTTATTGCTTCATCCAGACGTTTTGGTACGCTTTCGTCAAATTCCTTTGTCCAACCCATTCGTTTTTTATCTTCTGGTGTCAATTTGTCATATAGATTTTTCATAAAATCAAGTTTAAACATATGTCCAAATGGAATAAATTTTTCTTCTGATTTTGGATTGAATACAGTATTCAATAACAAATAATCATCAGTTTTATAAGTGCCATATTCACATCCAATATAATAATAACCTTTTTGCATAACTTCAATATATTCGACAAATCTTTCAACAGAAGTTCTGGCATGTCTATCAAAAGCCTGCATGCGATTTTCTAAATATTTTTTATTCTTTTCAAATTCAATTGGTGTGTAATACATGGTTTCTTTTGCCCAAAATTCACCTCTTGTCACAAAGGCTTCTTCTTCCCAAACACCAAGTTGACCACGACCAAATTTAGGGCAATAATATTCAAGTCCTGCTTCTTTTGCATTTTTGTCATACCAATGATATCCGACAAGGTCTATTACTCGTTCAATTCCAGCACCTTTTAAGGTTTTAAGCGCTTTTGGATTGTGAGCTAATGTGGATCCTCTGTAATTTATTTCTTGACTATCCACTGATCTAACATTATATGCATCAATACCTGTAACCTTGTTATAATCAACAACTTTGGGTTTCTTCATTAAACCATCTAAAAGTTGTTTCATTTCAAATTCTGATAAATTACACTCCTTTTCATAAATGCTTTTGTATGGAGTGTAATAAGTTTCTTGCCATGCTCGAATATTGTCACGACGTTGCTTGGAAATACTATCGTCGTAACCCAAAATTCCGTCATCTTTATATTCTCGTGATTTAAAATTTAGTCTATTTTGACTGATTGGATGAATTTTCATAAACGTTTTAAAACCTTAACAAATTATTTTTTGCCAATTGAAAAAATCAAATAGCATATTCTATATTGTGTTTTTTTAATAAATTATTGAAAAAATCTTTGTTTTCTAAAACTTTTTCTCTTGTCAAAACCATATCTAAATTCCAATGTTCAAAAGTTCTGTTATCATATTTTTTGTTAGTAATTATGTCGTCGAGGAACTGTTTTGTGAATTCATTTGTCTTTGCAAGAAATTCGCTATAATCTCCATCAACACTTGTCGATTTTATAAAAATTAACTGCGCTGGGTCTTTGTATTCGTCAAATTTTGAATCCATAATATATTTAAGCACTCTGATTGCATCAGAACGGTCTGTTATATTTGGCTCAAATTTGTATTTGTGGTGAAACATTACGGCATCACCAATAGAGTATATTTTAATTCTATCCAAATTGTTTTGTAGCATTGTTATTATACTTGCAACTCTCGATATTTCACCTAAAGAGTGATGTCTATAGTTTGCATGTGTCCTAATATTGGCACCATAAAGTTCATTCTCTTTTGGATAGATATAAAAATCTTCTTTGGCTAATTTAAGGTTATTTGTGGATCCCACTTCAATAGAATATTTTCCACGCTTTTGTTTTGTAGTTGTTACATTCAGTTGATTGTATTTGGGATGGTCAACCTCAAAAGAGCAAAGTTTTCTTGAATCAAAAAGTGAAGCCCTTTTAAATTTAACAGCGCCTTCAAATTGTACTGGATAAATGTTATTTGAAAAATGCGAATTCACAACTTGCATATAATATTCAAATCTCGTAAAAATACTTTTTGCTAGTTGTTCAACCTTTTGTAATTTTTATTAGCAATAAATTTTTAAACTCCGAATTAATTTGGGCTTCTGAAATATTTGTATCCCAATTCTTTAATTTTCATTGGATTGTTATTGCCATAGCATAAAAAGTTATTATAGAAAGCAAATGCATCTTGAGGTTTAAAAATTCTGTTAGACCACGCATCAACAACAACTGCATTTGGTCCCCAAGTTTCAGGTTTTGACGGATTAGCATTTTCGGCAAGTCCTATAACATTAAATACGTGGCTATTATAATTCTTTTTTCCGTCAATTTGAATTGTTGCGTGGTTTTTAATTCCCATTTTATTTAATTTATCGCATAGGATGTATGCTCTTTCGCCACAGTTTCCGTGATGATGTGTTCGGAATTCTTTAACAACCATATTTATATATTCGCTAAAATGCATGTCGCTTTGGTCTTTAGTGCGGCTATCAAGAATTTTTATCATTTTATCAAACAGTACATCTGATTGTTGTTTCATTGCAAGTGCTTGAGGCGAATTTGGATTTGTTTTTTCTAAGTTCCTGTACATTGCATCAGCCATTGTGTAGGATTCAAGATTTGGGAATTCCATGTTAAAACCGTTCAACAGAGTTTGTGCAATCGCAAAATTATTACCCAAAGAATTGCTGTAATGTATATTTTGCATATTATTATAGGCGTTTACATTTTGATATTGCCAATAGTTATTTGCAAAATCATTGCTAGGGTTATAAACAGTAGAAGAATATGATTGTATAGGATTAGACACCCTTTGAGGCTGTTGTACATAATATTTGTTACTGATTGGTGAAAAATTTACCATAATAACCTTTTCCCTACTCTTATATAAAATATTTGTGTTATGAAAAATTGCCCAATTTTATTTTTAATACTTTGTTTTGTAACATTACATTAAATTTTTGACAAATTATTTTATGTTTATGGTTTATTAGGTACAGGAAAAAGATTTTTATGCAAAATACAATTACAAATAGCTTTAAACATAAACCCTCATCCGAAAAATTCGGTAATTTGGTCCTTTTACAACAAATAGAAAAACAATTAAAACAAATTTTTACAGATGATATGAATTCATCTGCACCTATATTTTTAAAAGTTTCAGATAGAGCTGTCCATAAGGCGGCTTTGTTTTTATCTGGTTGTAATACAAGACCATGCTCAATTGGTATTGCTGGTGAAACGGCAAGTGGAAAATCTACAATTGCTTATGATATTATCGATACTTTAGAAGCCTTTGCGGATGAGTACAAAATTTTTGACCTTATTACACGTATTAATACAGATGACTATTATTATGATCGTTCAGATATGGTTAAAGCTGCTGGAAGTTTTGCGGAATTCGCAAAACACTATGATTTGGATATTCCTGAAGCTCTTGAATTAGAATTGATGAAAAAACATATCAAATCATTATTGGATGGAAATGAAGTTTATCTTCCTGAATATGATATGTCTGGTACGGCAATTAGACGTGATGACGTGAAACTTGCAACTCCATCTAAAATTATTATTTCTGAAGGATTATTTACTTTAACTCCAAAAGTCGTTGATGCTTTTGATTTCAAAATTTATGTCCACGTTTCTCAAGAAGCGCAAAAAGAAAGATTTTACAGACGTGCAGAAGAAAGAGGACTAGGTTCTTCTATGGATGAAGTTTATAATAATGCGGCAAGCAAGGCTAAAATTTACATTCATCCGACTGCTGAATCTGCTGATATTATTCTTTCAGGTGAAGCTGAAAGAACTGCATACAAGGCTTTTGTTAATAAAGTTCTTGACATGGTAAAAGAAGTTCATTGTGATAAAATTTTGATGTATTCTTAACGATACATTGCGTGGTGAAATTTATCATAGACTCTTTGAGTGTAAACTCTTGCGTCCTCATCAGTTCTGAGTACAACATTCCAATGTTTTTCGCAGTCAGTAAAGCCTCGCTCCGTACCCAATTGTGTTGATTGCATCATAACCTGATGAGTGTTTATATACGGACTTAATGGGAAAATATCATTCAATTGCATAAACGCAGGTAGTTTTTCTTTTTCATACCCATATAAGCAAGAATTCAATCTTTTTAATCTCGTTTCAAAAGATAATTCACCATAATCATTGTCGTTGGAAACTTCAGGTCCACAGGCATAATTGTAAGAATGTTCCTGTTGTTTTGATTCCCATAAAACGCTATCCATGTTTTCTGGATCACTCCAATGTGTTCCTGCGGTAAATCCCATTTGCTGATATTCAGGGTTAGGATTGCACTTTTCACCTATAAATGCCAAATCAAATCGACCAGTTTGCTCTCTGATTTTGTTTAGCATATAAGCCATTTGTTCTTTATTTGGGACATCACCGACTCCACAGTAACCATTCATATCAATTACGTGCTTGGCACTGTCAAAATAAATCGCATCAAATCCTAATTCAATTGCCCAAGCACACGCATCAATAAAGGCTTTTTCATCACGTTGCCAAGAAAAATCTCTGCCCTGAACTCTTAATTGTCCTGAAGATATCGGCATTCTAATCCCCGTTCTAAAGCCCATTAGATGAGCCAATTCGTTAAATGCTTTTACTTGTTCATCATCACCCATTTTATGATCTAATCCTCTGGCTGTTAAGTTCTTACTAATGCCGGCATGAAGATTTGCACAATAAAGGGATTCGTCATGATTTGTTCCATCACCATAAAATGACGGATAGAGTTGTGAAAGTATCAAACAATTTGGTACATTGTCGCTTGACGGCGGAATGGCTGTCATAATTTTCATTGTTTGTAAAAGACCGTCAGAAACAGAACCTTTATCATATTTAGCAATCAAACGAGGATTAATTTCAATATAATTTGCATAACGTCCCCAACTGTCACCGCGAATATTTGGTGGTTGAACGTTTGCAGGAATTTCGCTTTGACCTGTGATAGTCAAAATGGAGTTAATAGTTTCACCTGCGCTACGTTTTAAAAGCTCATCAGGATAGGCATTAATCCATGCTTTAGAACCACATTTCCAAAGCCTATTTTGAGTCCACTCATCAACGTAGGTTCTGTTTTGTCCTGTCAAATTCCAATATAATTTTTTGACAGGTTGTTGATCGCCATAATATCCTTGAAATGATATAAGAGCTTTGTTTTGTTGAGCCAAAACATTACTATAACACGCAAAATTATCCGATTTAATTTCCTCGGATTTGCTTTGTGGTTTAGTATGAAATACCACTTTATTTATCGGCCGAAAACTGTTTATTGTGATATTCATATTTGGTATAAAACTCGTAAAAATATTTTTTGCTAACCTTGACAGAATTGCTAAAAATATGATATAATAAGTCATTGCCAATCACTCATATTATTGCCAGAAAGGTTAAATAATATGAAAAGTTTTTATGAAACTTATCAACAAATACTTAATGACAAAAATCTAAGTAGGGACGAGAAAGTTATTCTTTTGCAACAAGCAAAAGAGAATTATGACAGACAGGTTACTCAAGAACGTAATAGAGAAATTGCAAAATATAGATTAGGAGCAGCACTTGAAATAGGCAGTGCAGCTATTCCAATGTCTGGAGTTGGAAGAATAGGTGCACAAATTGGACTAAATGCGCTAAAAAGTAATTTAGGCAGGAAAATTGCCGAAGAAATAGGTTCAGGTATAGCTTCAGGAGCAGCAAGTGGTGCTTTATTTGGTGCAGGACGAGGAATGCTAGAAAATAAAAATCCTATTACGACTTCAATTCAAGATTCACTAATAGGAGGTTTATCTGGTGGTGCATTAGGTGCAGGCGGCGCTTACTTACAAAAAGGAATTAGGGCTAATTATTTAGAAAAATCTAAACCAGAATTGGGTATAATACCAAAAGAAGCCGCTGATTTACGTAGAGCTGGTAAACAATACTATAATGATTATTTGCATGAATTAAAAATTAAAACAGGAAATGGTAATATAATTAATTTCCCTAACTCTCAAGCTGGTGAAATAGGGTTGCATAATTACAAAATGATTCCACATCTTCCGAACCAAATAAAAAATGCAAATAATATTGTTAAAAGCAATGATAAAACAAGATCTGATGCTTTAGATTTTGAAAAAATGTATAACACTCATAATAATAAAAATTATGAATATTTGATTAGAAACAATTCAAATAATGCTGGTAAAGATTTTTATCAAATCAAAGAAGTAGGTCCTAACCCTGCATACTCGCACCAAAACCGAGCGCTCGAGTTAGAACCCAATCCCATTATACATAATAATTCCTCAAAAATCAATTCCCCAAATGGGCAATTGGAACAAATCTTTACAAGAGAGCAGATAAAAAACATGACAAGTGAGGAATTTTTAAAAAATGAAAAAGCAATAATGAAGCAAATGAAAGAAAAAGGAATTCCTACAAACAGCGAACTGGAGCAAAAGCGAAAACAAACAAAATCTTCAACTGCAAAATCTACTGGCAAAGGGCGTTGGGTTACAATCAACGGCAATCACGTTTTTATTGAAGATTAGAAGTATTAGAGGTGAGATTTTATCTCACCTCTTTAATTTATCGTTGACATAAGGGTTTCTTTTGGCTTATAATAACACTTGAGGGGTATTTATGGACGTAAAAGAAAGAGCTAAAAAGATTAAACTTATGGTTTTTGATGTTGACGGAGTAATGACCGACGGCAGTGTTACCTATGATGAAAACGGCGTTGAATACAAAACTTTTAACGTAAAAGACGGTCAAGGCTTAGTTAGAATGGTTAAATCTGGCTTTGTTACAGCCATAATTACTGCTCGTAACAATGGCACTGTTGAACATAGAGCTAAAAATTTGAATATTACAGAACTTTATCAAGGACAAAAATTCAAATTACCTGCATTAGAAGAATTGAAAGAAAAATATAATCTTTCATATGATGAAATTTCTTATATGGGTGATGATTTGCCAGATATTTGTTGTTTGGAAAAAGTTGGATTGGCTTGTTGTCCAAATGATGCGGTTGATGAAGTAAAAGAGATTGTACACTTTGTGTCATCAAAAGATGGTGGACGTGGTGCCGTTAGAGAGTTGTGCGATTTGATATTAGATGCGCAGGGGATTAAAAAAGAGTTCACAGTTTGTGAAGGTAAGATTAAGGGGTAGTAATGTACGAAATTAAAACACAAGCGTTTTTTTCTGCAGCTCACCATTTGTTGAATTATGAAGGTGAGTGTGAAAATCAGCATGGACATAATTGGATGGTAGAGGCTTTTGTAAAAGGTGAAACACTAGACAGAAGTAATATTTTAATTGATTATAAAGTTTTAAAACGTGAATTGAATGCGGTTTTGGATCTTTTGGATCATAAAGATATAAACGAATTGCCAGAATTTGAAGGTGAAAGTCCTTCAAGCGAAATGATTGCAGGATTTATTTATCACAAATTAAAAGAAAGAATAGTTCAGTTAAGCAAGATTTCGGTTTGGGAAACTCAAACGTCTTGTGCATCATATTTTGAAGAGGAATAGGAATGAATTTTATACAAGCAATTTTAATGGGAATTGTTCAGGGATTAAGCGAATTTTTACCTATTTCCAGTTCAGGACATTTAGTTTTTACATCAAATTTTTATAAAGTTTTCAAGGGTTTGGAAATCGTTCAAGAATCAAATGAAGAAATATTTTTCGACATAATGCTTCATTTGGGAACGTTAGTTGCTGTTTTGATTTTCTTCAGAAAAGAAATTATGGAAATTATAATGGCATTGATTAACAGTTTGAAAACAAAAGATTTTTCTGATAAAAACTCTAAATTGGGTTTATATATTATATTAGGTACAGTAATTACGGTTGCAGTTGCTTTACCTATGGAAAAAATCGCAGAAAAACTTGTTTATTCGCCTGCAGTTGTTGGAATTCTGTTGGTTATTACAGGTTTTGTTTTATTTTATAGTGAATATCGTTCTAAAAAAATTGCGACTAAAACAGAAGTTGATTTAAAATCTTCTATTTTTATCGCATTAGCTCAAGGTCTTGCGGCTTTGCCAGGTTTTTCAAGATCTGGTTGGACAATAGCTACAGGATTGTTTAATGGGTTAGATAGGCTTACTGCAGCCAGATATTCATTTTTAGTAAGTATTCCAATTATATTGGGAGCTTCTATGGTTTATCCTTTTATTAAAATAGACTTACATGAAGCCTTAACTTATAATTGGGGTGCTATTGGGGTAGGGACTTTAGTTTCTGCGTTGGTAGGGTATTTGTGTATTAAATATTTTCTTAAATTTGTAGCAAAATTTTCATTGGCAATATTTGGCTACTATTGTGTTATAGTAGGTATTTTCACAACAATATTCTTTACCGTTTTTGCATAAAATTACATTGTAAAAAAATGTAAATCAAGACTTTTTAAAATGGCAAAAAATATTTTGAGGAGTCTTATATAGACAGTAATGTGTGCGGAGCAAAAATGATTTTACCAATTAGTAATTTCAATAACAAACATGTCAAATTCACGTCGGCAAACGTGGATGAAAATGGTGTGAAAAAAGAAAAGTACGATAAAGATACATTACTTGAAAACAATTTTGCGACTCGTGCTTCTATTGCTTTTGATAAAATCGGAAACGCATTTACATTATATCCGGCAAAAGGGATTAAGGGAGATAAAAACGCCAACTTTTATGAATTTTTAACAATGGGAACAATTCCATATGTTACAGGCAGTTTAATGATGATGTCTGTGTTTAATTCTAAAAATAAAGTTTTTGCGCCGTTTGCGGCTTCAAAAGCTGGAGCTATAGGCAGAAAAATGGCTTTGGGCGTTTTGTTTTATGGTGTATTAAAAGAAGTATCAAAAACTTTAGTTACAAGACCTGTAAAATGGTTCACTGGTGTAGATACAGAAGTTCCTTATGCTAAGGTAAACTATGAATTGCCAGATGATATAAATGATACAGATATAACAAGCATTGAACATCACAAGGTATTTGAAAGTAAAGAATTCCCTAGATGGGATTTGTTATACAAATCAGAAGCTGAAGGTCATGTAAGAAATGAATATTTTGATAAAGTTGCTAAAAAACTAGGTTTTGGAGAAAACTTGCCTGATTCAGATCAAGAAATGAAACCTGTTATCAAAGAAATTGCAGTAAAAACAGATTTGGCAAAAACATTATCATCATATTTATGGGCAGCGACTGGAGTAATGCTTGCAAGTCAAGAGCCTTGGGACGATTATTTTAAAGTTGCAACTGCAAAAGTTTGGAAGCCGAAAGAGTTTGGACATTCTTTAAAAGTGTTTGGTCAAAGCGCTAAAAAGAGTGCAATTGAGTTTTTCAACGGACCTAAATCAGCGAAAGGTTTCCAAAAGCATGCCGGCAAAGTTATGCTAGGTTTAGCTGCACTTTCAACAGTGGCAGGAGTTTTAAACGCTGTACATGTTAAAAAGCCAGCAAAAGCCAATGACAAAGTCATAGATAAAAATGGAAAGTACGTGGAAGAATAATATGCGACCAAATTTAATTCAAACATATATGAATAATATGCCTCAAGTTCCACCTGAGAAAAAAGACAGGAACTTGGACATTAACCATGTGCTTTCAAACAGAACATTTATTAAGCCTTTGCCTGGTAATGGTAAATTAGTTGAAAAAAATATCTTAGCTGCTCCTGCTGACATTGCAAAAGGTATTGGTTATGATATGCGTTCATTAAAAAGAGCGAGCAAAGGTGACGCTAATGACCATGAATTAGGAAAAATTAATGATGTTGGTATGAAACTTGGTGGGCTTGCAATTGCGGCATATCTTATGACTCGTAAACAAACACCTTTGAAAAAGGCAATGGAACTTGTAGGTTTGGCATCTTTCTTTGGCGCAATGTCTTTATGGCCAAAAGTTGCAATTCAATTACCAACACGATTAATACATGGTTTTAATGTTAAAAAAGAATATGAAGATAGTTTCCAAAGGCAAAAGCCATTCTTCCAAGATCCTATGTATATTCCTTGGGATTTGGTAGATGATAAGCGTATCCACAAAATCGGTGACAGAATGGGTGTTGATAAAGACATGCCAAACAGAAAAGATTTTATTCAAGAGAAAATGAAAAAAATCTCAGTTCAGGACAATACATTGTGGATGCTAACTGCAGGCATTGCTACTCCGATTGCGAGTGCTTTGATTTGTAACGCATGTGAAAAACCATTAAACAAATTCTTAGGAAAACAAACAGAGAAAAAAGCTGAAAGACTGTTAGGCAATATTGGTGAAAGTTATGCACAATATGTTGATAATAGTGCAAAAGAATTTTCAGAATTGTTAGATGCAAATTCAGGTCGTCCTATTACGTCAGAGTTGTTAGAACAAATCAAAGGAGTATTAACACAAAATATTGATGATGTTACTGCAACAGCAATAAAAGAAGATCTTGATGTTATGTTGGGAGCAACAGACAAAAAATTTGTTGTCAATGAAACTGTTGTAGATGGTGTTGTCAAAACAATAAAAGAAGAAATGAAAGGTATAATTCCTGAGGCGCAAATAGACAATTGTGTTCCTAAATCTGAGGATTTATTGAGATCATTGAGCCAATTTACAGAAAGAGATTTGAATGATGGCGAAATGAAAAAAGTATTGAACACAATTTTAGCTGCTACTAAAAAATCTTTAAAAGAAAACAATGTTGAAGATACTCAAATCCAAACAGTTGTTAGAAAATTGGTAAATGGAGATTCAAAAGCGGTTGAAAAAGCGCTGCATTCATCACCTGCAGAGATTTTAAGTGAAAATATTGTATCAAAATTGAAATCAATTTCAGGTACACTTTCAACTTTCAAAGCTAAAAATGCAGTATTAGATGAATATATTTTGTTAAAAGCTGGTGCAGCACCTGAAACTGTAATGGCAAATGCTTGGAATGAAGTTACTGGTGATTTGCCAAAATTGTTTAATCTTACTGATAAAGAAATAACATCAATAAGACACGATAGAAAATTAACAGGTGCATTACTTCGTGAAAAATTGGAAGCTATTACATCAAATCCTGACGAATATGACAGAGTGTTTAGAGCATTAGCAGGCAAAATTTCAAAATTAGAAGATGAGATGTCCGAGTTGGAAATTCCTGCATCTTCTAAAGGTAGTTATAATAGTTCTGTTGAAAAAGTTTTTGGTGATGCTGCAGACGAACTTAAAGAAAGTGGATTTAATTCTACTGCTCGCAGATTGGTAGGTACTGGTGATAATGCGGTAGGATCTTTGAAAAATATTCAATTGTCATACTCTCAAAACAGATTATTAGGTGTAAGAAGTTCATTATATAGAATGCTTAATACATTAGATTTATTTAAACGTATTTCAACAAATGAAAATCTTCAAGCGTTACACCCTGGCATGAAAAAAGAAATGAAAGAAGCTATTGTTGAATTTGTAAAACAATTAGCTATTGAAGGCTCAACATCAGATTATATGACAAAATTCTTTGCTTCTAAAAATCCGAATATGGCTCAAGCGTTAGGTGATTTGGTTGTGGAAGCTGGCAAAGTAGATAATGAATTTTTATCACAAATGGTTCAAGGCGGAAAAACAGAAACGCCTTATGACAAAGTATTCTATGAAGAAGTAATGAAATTATTCTATGAAAATGATGTTCACCCAAATACAAAGAAAATTCTTGGAGAATTGGATTTAGAAGATGTATTTGGCAGATATAGAGGAGATTTCCTTGATAATTTAGGTGGACATTATTACTTTGTAAAACCTTATCACAAGGTAGCAGGCAAATCTGGTGCAGGATCTTCTTATACAAAATTCTTAAGAGTAGGTATGGCACCTGATCAAATGTTACATGGAACAATTAAGGAAGTATTCAATACTCGTCAATGGTTAAAA
Organism: Cyanobacteria bacterium SIG32; assembly: GCA_015152455.1. Lineage (GTDB taxonomy): Bacteria > Cyanobacteriota > Vampirovibrionia > Gastranaerophilales > Gastranaerophilaceae > SIG32. The sequence continues at coordinate 6,132 of SUTY01000032.1, read as the reverse complement.
ACATTTGGAGGTATTGGTGCAGGATTACTTGGGCTTACAGTATTGGCACAATTCTTCTTTGGTAAGATGAAAACTCCTGAAAGGGTAGAAAAATGATCAATTCAACAAATTTATTAACTCCATATTTGAATAATAAGCCACAACAAGTTAATAAACCTGTTGAAACTACGGTTGTTACTCCTCAAGTGAGCGCAAGCAATTTGCTTGAAAAATTCTTAAAAACTACTGCAGTTGCTAATTCTCCAGTTGTAACACCAGTTGAGAGTAAACCTGTTGAGCATAAACCATACAAAAATGATTTAAGAACTTTATTCACTCATAACGAAGCTAAAATTCTTGCAATTATTCCAAGAACATTCAACGCAAAAGATAAAGACGGTAATGAATATATTAACGGAAAAGAGCAAGTCGGAACTTTCTTGAATGCAATTGAACGATTAGACGAAATTCAAGCGCAAGGATTTAATACGTTGCACATATTACCTATTCACCCACCTGGAATGCAAAAGGCTATGGGTACAGCAGGTTCTGTTTATTCTCCAAAAGATTTGTTGGCAATTGATCCTGTTTTAGTTGATAAAAATGATCCTAGAAGTGACAAAGAACAATTCAAAGCGTTTATTGATGCTTGTCACGACAGAGGTATCAGAGTAATGCTTGATTTGCCTAGTTGCGCATCATACGATATGTTTTTAGAAAAACCAGAGTTAATGGCAAAAGAACGTGATGGCTTGGCTAAAACTCCACAGGGCTGGAATGATATCAGAATGTTCCAACCTTGGGAAGATGAAGGCAAAAGAACTTTGAATCCTAAATTGTTAGAATTACATAAACAATACATTGATATGTGTGTTGATTTAGGAATTGACGGTATCAGGGCAGACGTTGCCAGAGCGAAACCTGTTGAATTTTGGGATATTATAATTCCTTATTCAAGAAAACTAGATCCTGGTTTTGGCTGGTTGGCAGAAACTTATACTTATGAAGATGCTTCTCCACAAGCAAATATGCCGTACGACAGACCTGTAGATTCTTTACGTGCAGGGTTTGATATGATTTATGGTCAATATCACATCTTCCACGAATGGGAAACTGCAAGTGAGTTGATGAATTACGTAAAAGAACAACTTGAAATGTCATATAGTGTTGATAAAGGCAAATCTTTAATCGGTTCGTTTGCTACTCACGACGATATTTCCCCAATGTATCATGGTAAAACTGAATATTGTAATTTGACAAGTGGTTTGCAAGCTACTTTACCAATGTTAAATCCATATTATGTTGATGGCTTCCAATCAGGTGATTATTATGCTTATTCTTATGAGCATCAAGATAATCCAGAAACTGTTACTGGTAAGCAAGAAATGGAAGTTCACCATGGTAAATTAGACATCTTTAATTTATCCAGAAAACCTGGTGGTAAAAACCCTGAAATTGGTGAATTTATGACTGCTAGTTTTAAATTGAAAGATGAATACAAAGATGTTATAAATAAAGGTTCATTTATTGAATTGGATAAAATCGGTGATAAAAACGATCAAGTAATTGCTTATGCAAGACATTATAAAGGTAAAACTCTTTTGGTTGTTGCCAATAAAAACGTCAACAGATCTGTTGATTGTCGTGTAATGGTTCCAACATTAAAAGAAACTCAAGAGTTGAAAAACTTATTACCGTCATATGGTGAAAAAAGTAAACTTCAAGCAGCACATAATGAACTTAGAGTTAACTTAGGTCCTGCAAGAATTCACGTTTATGAAGTTGATACACCATTTATTCAAAATTACACCAAAAAAGTATATAAACAACATTAAGGCACACATTAAATAAACAAGAAAAAGGAAAGTGTTATCACTTTCCTTTTTCTTATAATAAGTAAAAATTATTCACTACATTTACGTTTGCCGTTCCAGCTTAAGTCATCACAATGCAAATAGTCCATGTTGCCGTTTTCTATAACCCAGGCAGTACATGCTTCACAATCTTGTAAACATTTTGTGCGGTTACAGTCTAATAATGTATCTGTTGTTGTAACGTATTCACCGTTATCATCTACTATATAATTGCCCTCATCATCTTTTAATTTATATTGGTAACCGTTACTAGGATTTCCGTCAGGAACAACACCATTATTTGTTAGGAAAAATGTAAATGTGTCTTTTCCCATCATATTAGGTCCGTTTTTGCCATTTATATCTACAATGAAAGTGCCGTGTTCAGTGGTGTTTCCTAATTGTGAGAATACAGGACCTCTGGAAAAAAATAATACACTCATTCCGTCAGAAAGAATCACCTTATACCAATTTACACCAGTATAGTCCCAACTTTTGCTTGTTTCTGTCCCATCAATTTTTTTGTAATTTCCTTCTCCAAAGCAACCTGATCTGCTCCCACAATCTTTTGCTATTTTCAAATATGGGCGAAATTTTTCAAACATTTTGTGACAACGTTCTTGACTAGTAAGTGTTTGGCTATTATTTTCTTCCCATTGTATTGCATAACCATGATCTACAGTCGCTCTTAAATATGCCTGAGTCATGTTGGTTTGAAATTTTCTTAAAGCGGTTACAGTTTGTTTTTCTTGATAATTTGCAATCAATGTTGGAATAGTCATTGCTGCAACAACACCGATAATTGCTAGGGTGATTAGAACCTCAGCCAAAGTGAAAGCGGATTTTTGTGAAGTGATCAAGTGACTAGGTGACCAAGTGATCAAGTTCTTTACAGTTTTTTTCATAATTTTTTTCCTTTCATTTTTTTATATGTACTACTATTTTTCAAATTACTGTTCTCTACTCCCCTCCCTAGCAAGGGAGGGGCTGGGGGTGGGTGAGCTTTTATTATTGTTAATAATCACCCACCTAAATCCTCCCTAGCAAGGGAGGACTTTTCCCTTGAAATTTGTTTTTCACATAACAAAACAAGGTTGTACAAGATCTGATTCTTGTTAACAACCTTTCAAATTTTATATTAATAGATCCTGAAACAAGTTCAGGATGACGGTACAATTTTGTACAAATCGCCAAAACCCAGACTACGAGAGCGTTTCTACCCCCCCCCTAAGGTCTTAAAGCTAGTCATAGCTTCACTTTTTAACATACTATGCTCTCCTGTTCTGTTGGATCTTCCAACCTTAATGTACTTCTTGATCACTTGGTCACTTAAACCTTGATCACTTCTTATCTTACCATTTTTTTAAATTTTTGGCAATAACGTTTGTTTGTTATATAATACATTTGAGGATATAGATATGCTATTAGAATTTTTACACTCAAAGATACACAGAGCCACAGTTACTGACGCGAACTTGAATTACGTTGGTTCTATTACTATTGATGAAACTTTGTTAAAAGCTGCCAATATTAAAGTAGGACAAAAAGTTGATATTTTAGACGTAAATAATGGTGAAAGATTTCAAACTTATGTAATCAAAGGTGAAGCTGATTCTGGTTGTATTTGTTTAAATGGAGCTGCAGCACGTAAGGTTCAACCTGGTGATAAAGTTATTATTGTAACTTATGCTTATTTTACACCACAGGAAGCTGAAGAATTTGAACCAACTGTTGTAATAGTTGATGATAATAACAAAATTATTAAGTAAAAAAATAACCCTTTTAGGGTTATTTTTTTATCTGTAGTTTGTGAATTGCAACGGATAATCATATTTTTCTTCATTTTGGCGAAGCATTTGGATTACTTTTTGCAAGTCGTCTTTGTCTTTTCCAGAAACTCTTACACAATCGCCTTGAATTGAAGGTTGAACTTTCATTTTCATATCTTTAATATCAGATGAAATTTTCTTTGCAAGTTCTTGAGTTAAACCTTTTTTAAGTTTGTAAACCTGTCTGACATTTCCGCCCAGAGCATTTTCAACAGGTTGTGGATCAAGAATTCTTACGCTAATATTTCTTTTTACAAGTTTAGATTGCAAAATATCAAAGATATTGCGTAATTTCATATCGTCATTTGTTGTAATTGTAATAGCTTTGTCAGCTTCTAAATTTATGTCAGAATTAGAATCTTTTAAGTCAAATCTTGATGACACTTCACGTTTAACTTGATCAACAGCGTTCACAAGTTCTTGCTTGTCGAATTCTGATACTACGTCGAAACTACAATCTTTTGCCATATTAACCCCCTTTTTTTTGATTATAGCATAAAAAAGCTAAGAATTGAATTCTTAGCTTTAAGAGAGGGGGTTGTTTTATATTAAGGGGTTGATTTAGTAAATAGACCTTTTATCCAGTTGATTGCTTTTGGAATATATTTTTTACCGAATTTAATACCTAATAGGGCAAGTGCGGTGTATCCAATTACTTTTGCAACTGTTTTAAGCAAATTTTTATCTTTTTGATCTCTTTTTTCTAATTTTTCAAATTTATCTTCGGATAATGCAGGTTTAAATGTTCCTGTTCCGTATCCAGGGTACATAAGTCCTGGCGTCATGCCACCATAAAATCCTGGTGCCATCATAGGAATTGGTTGCATTGCAAAACTGCTTCTTAAATCTTGATACATTACAGGAGCCATTAAATTGTCAAAACTCATAACCTAAATCTCCAATTACACATTACCTTATCTATATAAAGTTTTTGTTTCTAAAAATATTTACTCAAGTTTGCAGATTTGTAAACTTATGTAACAAGGCATTAAGTTTTGCTTATTTATATACCTTTGTCTAGGTATTATTTTAAAATTTTATAGTATAATTAGGGTATAAAGAGGGGTAGCTATGGTAGAGAATATGGTAAAAGACCAAGTGCATGAATTGAACAAAGAGTATCATCGACCTTGGGGATATTATGTTGTAATTGCGCTAGGTGATGGTTTTCAGACTAAAATTATCCATGTAAATCCTGGACAAAAATTGTCTGTACAATCTCACAATCATAGAAGTGAGCATTGGGTTGTTTTATCTGGTACGGCAAAAGTTGTTCTAGAAGGTAAAGACTATATTCTTTCACGTGGGCATAGTATTGATATTCCTGTTAAGGCAATTCACTCTTTGCAAAACCCATATGAAGAACCGATAAAAGTTATCGAAGTTCAAATGGGTGATGATTTATCTGAAAATGATATTATTCGTTATGAAGATATGTACGGTAGAGTTTAAAAATAAGTTTTAATAAAAAAGGTAGGTTACAAAAACCTACCTTTTTCTTATTAATATGGATAATCGTCTTTAAATTCCCAGTTATCAAGCATTAATAAAGCAGTACAACCTAATCTGTAATAATGATCGCTTTCATGAACTTTGGCTTTTTTGCAGGCAACATGATAATTTGTTCCGCTTTCATAAAGATCAATATTTTTTCCAGCTAAAATTTCTTCGCGAGTCATGGATAAGGTTGGTTTGAATGGTGCAAATCTGCCATCACCATATAAACAGAATTGGAAATGATCAGTACCTTCCATATTAGGTTTTTTAGGACCGTTAACATCAATTCCCATATTGAAAATTATGTTGTGAGAAGCATTATTCCCAAATGTTGGGGTGATAGACAAAGTTGTGCCATTTGCCAAAAAATAGGTTTGCCCCTTATTAAAATTTGCTGCTCCACATTTTTCTATTGTTTCTTCTGTGTAACCATTACCACAGAAGATCGGACTTTTTAGATATGGTAGCAAATATTTTTGCAAAGAGGCTTCGGTGTTTTCAAAAGAATGTCCTGTTCCCAATACATCTAAAATCCATTCACTTGGGGAACCATTATCAACTATAGATAGTGCAAATGCTTGTTGCAAAATAGCATAAGATTGTTTTGCTCTTGTGGCATTAGCTTTCTTTTCAAAATTTGTAATCAATGTTGGTATTGTCATTGCTGCAACAACACCGATAATTGCCAGGGTGATTAGGACCTCTGCAAGTGTGAAAGCCTGTCTTTTAGAAGTGATCAAGTGACTAGGTGACCAAGTGATCAAGTTTTTTACTGTGTTTTTCATAACTTTTTTCCTTTCATTTTTTTATATGTACTACTATTTTTTAAATTACTGTTCTTTACTCTCCTCCCTCGCTAGGGAGGGGCTGGGGGTGGGTGAGCTTTTATTATTGTTAATAATCACCCACCTAAATCCTCCCTAGCAAGGGAGGACTTTTTCCTTGAAATTTGTTTTTCACATAACAAAACAAGG
>SUTY01000031.1 GCA_015152455.1 Cyanobacteria bacterium SIG32 | reverse complement strand
TTGAATATCCTGAATTGAAAAACCCTGATAACTGTTTTGCATATCTATTGCAAGTCTTAAAATATCTTCCACACGTTCATATCTTGGCATAATTTACCTCCTGAATTATATCTTATATGATAATTGCTAACTGTGTCAATTATGGACATTTTACTTAAACTCTATTATAACAATTTCTGGTGGACAGTTAAAACGAATAGGTAAAATACTTGTGCCTATACCTGTTGTTGTTATCATTTTTTTGCCGTCTTCTTCAATAAAACCTTTTGCATATTTATCGCCATAACTTGAAGCTGTGAATAATGGTCCAATAAAAGGAATTCTTATTTGTCCACCGTGAGTGTGTCCGGCAAGGATTAAGTTGACATAATCTTGTGGTATCTTTTTGAATTCATCAGGTGAATGAGTTAGCATAATTGTAGGCTTTTGAGTATTATCAATTGCATTACTTATTTGAATCATACTAGGTTGATATTGAATGCCTGCGATATAAATCGTTTTACCATTCACAATAATTTTTTTATTAGCATTATTTAAGACTTTTATGTTGTTTGCTTCTAGATTTTTTGTGAACTCTTCAGTATCGTGCCACAAGTCGTGATTCCCAAGAGTGGTGTAAAAACCATATTTAGATTTGACTTTACCTAAACCTTTTGCGATATCTTCAGGTGGCATAGTTGTATGTTTTAGATGTCCACAAACAAAATCACCGGCAGATAAAACCAAATCCGGATTTTGCAAATTAATCAATTCAACAATTTTTTCCAAGCGTTTTTGCTGATTAGGTTTGATATGAAAATCACTTGCAAAAACAATTTTTATGCCTTGTAATGATTCATCTTGAATTGTGTAATTTGTAATTTCAAGTTTGTTTGGTTCGACAAATACACTATAAATTCCAAGTGTCAAAATTATTCCTATTAAAATTAATATTTTTATGTATTTTTGCATATAAAATATTCTAATCCATAAATTCTAAAGGTGCAATGATAAAAGAAATATGAACCAAAATCCAACCAATAATTTCCATCAAAACAATTGTCCATAACACTTTTTGTTTTATTGGTAATAATGATTTAGGTATAAATAAACTTGTAAGTCCAAACAATGGTAGTGCAACAGAAAGAGCCCAAAAACCAATTATTAAAGAAATACCATACTCATCTTTATAAATAAAATATTCAGTTAAATAATAAATCATATTACTAAAAGGGACAATAAAAGCAACAAGAAAAATTCTTGAAATAACATTTTTTATCTTTTTAAATAATAAATATAAGATACTAATTGCTGGTGAAAAAATTAATGCTGATAAAACTGGTAGAGCAAAAGAGATTTGTATTGAATATCCAATAATTGTCAAACATTTTACGAAATCTAAATTATTGTCATAATCAAAAAAGCCGAATAGAAGACACATTAAAAAAGTTATTAAATACCAAATTCCATAAATTTTTAAAATTCTATTAATATTCCAATACATAATTTACCTCTTGATATTATAAATATTATAATCATCTTATGTGTCAATTATGGACATAGTTTTATTCTTTTATGGAATTTTTTATATCTCTTATCACATTTTCAAAGTATTTGTCATCATAATCTTTTTTATCTAAAAATAACAAATGTTTATCTAGTAATTCTTCAAGTTCTTTTTTGCTAGGTTTTTCTTCATTAATTGCAGATTGTATGCATTTTGCAGTAAACCATATTTTTTTGTCTAATTGATCAAAATCCCCTACTGTATTTGTTCTGATCTCGTCCATAGATTCGTAAAATTTTAAATAATTGACATTCTTCTTGTCAAAATTTTTGTTTCCTTTTCCAAAGAAATATGCATTGATATACATTTGCACGTACTTATCATAAATCGGTAGTGCATCTGCATTTTTATTAAAACGTTTTCCGTGTAATGCAAAATATTTTGTTATAAACGAAAAAGGTATTTTATCTATATCAATGTCATCTTTTATTTTGTTAACTAATTGAGAAATATGTTCTTTGTATTTTGGAGAATCGTGGGATTCTATAAAATCCACAATAACAGATTCTTTTTCTGATATACATTCACAAACCTTACAAATGTCATTAAATCGCCGTACTTGTGTGCTATAACAAGTATCAATAATCGTTGCAATTAAATATGTATATGACATATTGCTATTTACAAATTCTTGTCTATGTCCAATTATATCTTGTATAATTTTTTGATCTTCTTCATATGGTTTAAAGTCTTTAGGAAACTCCCTTTTGGCAAAATTTTCAATATTATTTTCTTTAAAGTTTTCCCATATCTCTTTTAGCATTTTAACTAAAGAATTTATTCTTTCGTTGCCTTTTTCCATATATCCTCACATTAAATCACATCTAATCTGCAAAGGTGTTTATATGCACAGAATTTGCAAGCACCGTCACGAGTTTCCGTTATAGGATTAAAATTCATTTGGGTTATATTTTTGTAAGTGTCTTTGATTTTTTCTTCAATATATTGCATGTCTTCTTTGCAAAGTTCTTTATATACACTGTGTTTGTGGTCTTCGACGTAAATTATGCCGACTTTGGAAACTTTTTTGCCTGACATTTTTTCAAAAGCATATTTGTAGAAACAAAGTTGGTTGTAATAACCCTCTTTTGAACCTCCAAGAGCAATCTGTTTTTCACTTGTGTATTTTCCTGTTTTGTAATCGTACAGGCAATATGTTCCGTCGTTGTTTTTTTCTATTCGGTCAATTTTACCTTTGACAAACTTGTTGCCAACTTGAACACCATCAAAAGAAAATTCTATATCCACAACGTTATCCGGTGAATATTGTGTGAAGTAAGGATAATAATTTTCAATTATATCAAGCCCTTGTTTTTCAAATTTTTCTTTCGATTGTACAGTTGTGAATTTTTGAGCATTAAAAATATTGTAGAATTGTTCGGTAATTTCTTCTTTGCTTGGGTAATTGCCTTTGTCTTTTGCAATTCTAAGAGCATTTTCTAGCATTTTGTGAATAGTTGTACCGAAGTTTGCGTTGTCCCAATCAGCATCTTCAACATCAATTCCCAAAATTTTTGTGTAGAAAAATTTTCTTGGGCAATCAAGGTAATCGTTCAATCGGCTTGGTGATAACACAACTTGTTCAACTCGTTCTTTTATTTCGTCAGAAAACGCTTTTTGGTTATCAAAAACATCACGAGATAAACTTCTGAAAAACTCTTTTGTGAAATCATCTTCTGAATATTCAAAAGTTACACCGTCAAAATCATAGTCAGCAAGTTCTGCCAAATATTTTGTAACCTGATTTGCTTTGTTTTCTTCCATATCAGCAAAAGATATGGTAAGTCCGTATTTTGCCCTTGTAATTCCGACAAAAAGAAGTTTTAAAAGTTCGCTGTCTTTTCTCTTTTCGTCATCTTCTTTGGTCAAAACTTCATCACAAATCAATTTGTATTCACCAGGCATTTTAAAATCTTCCCAGTTTTTTGCAATCAGATTTGGCAGATATGCATAATCAAATTCTCTGCCTTTTGAACCGTGGTAAGTTGTTAATTGAATTGCGTTTTGGACAATAGAATTTTTTTCGGTTGTAATATCAATTTCATCAGTCCAACAATCAGAAAGATATTTGACAAAATCGCCAAGATTTTTTGTTGTATCTAAATTACCGTATTCAGTTGCTTCGTCAATAATTTTTTTGATACCTGTAAGATTTTCCATACGATTTTTTTCTTCTTTATAAAAGGCTTCTAAAATCCCTGTACGATTAATAATTTCGATAACCGTACTTCTTAAATCGTTACTTTGTGAATATTCTGTCAAATAGTCAAAAGTTTTCAAAAATTCTTCGATTTTTTCAGGATTTTTCCAACCGTCAAGTTTTCTCATCAGAGAAATAAAGTCGTTCGGCTTTTTGTTCAACAAAAGTTGTTGCTCGTGCAGAATTTTGTTGTAATCTTCTAAATCGAGTTTGAAAGGCTCTGACAATAACAAGCCAAATAATTTGTCGCTTGCCATTAGGTAGTTATCCAATGCCTTCATATAAAAATAAACAAGAATTGATGAGCGAATCGCAAAAATACTTTTGCCCTCATCAATCTGACATGGAATATTTTTGCCTTTTAGCATTTCTGCATAAGTTTGCAGTTCAGTTCTTTTCCTTGAAATAATTGCTATTTTAGACAAATCTTTTTCGCCCTCATCATTTTTAGGACAGTTGTCAGAATTTACAAGTTCCACAATTTCATCAATTATGTGGTTAATTTCTTGTAAACTGTTTCCAAAATGCAGACGTCGTACTTTTCTGTCAAAAGGAATAATATTTTGGTTTACGGCAGTAAGTCGCTTGGAAATATCTTTGTTTTTGAAGTTTTCGTTATTTTCAAGTCTGTTTTCGTCTTGTGAAATTACTGCGTGGCTAAAATCAAGAATTGATTGGGTGGAACGATTACTTTCTTTAAGACAAATAACTTCAGTTTCTGGATATTTTGTCAAAAAGTTTTCGATACTATCAATTCTTGCGCCCTGAAATCCGTAAATAATTTGATCATCATCACCCACAACAAAAATATTTTTCTCATTGTTTCCGTCAACAAGATTAAAAATAATTGAGTTTTGAAGGCCATTTGTGTCTTGGTATTCATCTACAAGAAAATATTTGTATTTATTTGAAACTTCTTTTAAAAATTCTTTATCCTTTTCAAATTCATCAAGAACAAAATTTATCATATCTGAAAAGTCTATAAGGTTATTATTCAACATTTTAGACACATATAACTCATATACATCCCAAAGTTCTTTTGCCTTTTCAATGTTATTTTCGATTTTGGCAATCTCATCATAACGACCTTTGTTACGCATTTCTTTACGAGCTTCACGCTCTGCTATTTCGAGCTTTAATTCAGTTATACGAGGCAACATTGTCGGATTTGTTTCAATGAAATCAAGATATTCTTTTTTGTTTAAACGTTTTGATTTTAATTCTTCAACATGATCAATGAAATTTTTTGTGAAATAATATCTGTCACCACGATCCGGGACAAAGGCCTGCAATTTGGCCTCATCAATACATTCTCTCATGAGTTTGATTTTTTCTGTGTCTTTGATAAGTCTTACACCGACTGCCATTTCAAACTGCATTGGATAAGTTTTGATTATATCATTACAAAATGAGTGATAAGTATAAATATCAACGTTTGAAGCAATAGCACCCATTTTTTTGATTAATCTTTGACGCATTTCATTTGCAGCGGCATCAGAAAAGGTTAAACAAAGTATTGATGATGGTTTTACGCCATTTGCTAACATATGTTCAATACGTTGGATTACTGTATATGTTTTACCTGTTCCTGGGCCTGCAAGTAGCATAACAGAACCTTCAAGAATATTGATTGCTTTTTGTTGTTGTTCGTTTGGTGTAAGTGCCATTTTTAACTCCTTAAATATATTTTTTATTTTATCACAGTTTTAATAATTTATTTTTATAATTCATCTAACATTTTATCAAGTTCAGCATCAAACTCTGGTGAGAATTTTGCCAAACTTTCTTCAATCGTTGGCTCATAACCAAAAACTTTGTCATAACGTTCTTCCATTTCTTTTGAAATTTCAAAAGTTTCATTCATTTGTTCTTTTTCTTTTGTCATAAATATCTCCAATCACATAATTATAATAAACAACAACCATGCCAAATCTGGACACACAAGATAATTTTCTACTTAAAACATATAGTATAAAAATATGTTTTATGATATTATCAAAAAAAAGGAAGTGTTTATGGGTAAAAAGGTTTTTGCATTTGATTTAGGTAAGGCTAGTATAGGTTATTGCGTAAGAGAAGACGCTACAATAAAAGAAGTTAATTCAATAATTGTTGATAAAGATCATGGCGAAATTATTTCACAAAGAGATCGACGCAGAGTAGAGCGAACTCTATTATCACACCGCGCAAGAGAAGTTTATTTTAATAAAATTTGGAAAGATTGTGGGTTAAAGCCATTTGATAAAGAAGATATAAAATTTAAAAAAGAGTTTGCTAAAAAAGATGATGACACTATATATACATCTTGCCTTTTACGAATTTTACTTTTACAAAACAAAAAATTAGCCGAATGGCAAATTTATAAAGCCTTACATAATGCTTTTCAAAAACGCGGATATGATACAAATATTGCCTGGAAATCTTCATATTCAGATGATGATAAAGAAAATATAGCATTGGTTGAAAAATATACTCAAAAAAATGGTGTTGAATTGATTAATTCAGAAGAGTATAAATACCCATGTTACTATGATGCTTTAAATTTAGGTTTATGGGAGGAAAACACTCCAAATGAATTTAAAAGATTTATTCCTCAAGAGAATTCTAGCAAATTCCGCGTAAAATCAGCCGTTGCGCCAAGAATTCTTGTAGAAAAAGAGTTAATCAAATTGTGGCAAAATGCCCAAAAACAACTACCTCAATTAGAAAAATATTGCGTAGAAGAATTCTTGTATGGTGATTATTTTATTGCATATGGTTCTTTTTATAATCCAGAATTGCGAAAGTTTATGGGTACTGAACGTGATTGGCAAGGTGTTTTAGGGCAAAAAATCCCACGTTTCGACAATAGAATTATTTCAAAATGCAAACTTCTTCCTAAACGAAATGTTTGTAAAGCTAATACACTTGAAAATGTAAGTTTAGTTTTATTAATGAAACTTAAGAACTTACGAGTTACAAGCATTTATGGAGAAAAAATTCGTCTTAATCCTGGTGAAATTAAAATTATTTATGAAAATTGGTTAGAAAAAAGTGCATCAAAAAATAATAGACTAGATGTAACAATTACAAAGGCGGAAATTGAAGATGTAATTGGACAAAAAATAAGTGATAAAATTGAACCAATGAAAGCTAATATTTCAGGCAGATCATCCTTCTGTCGTAGAGCTTGTCAAATAATGATTGACATAATTATAGAAGGTGAATTATATCCAGAAACAATAGATGTGTCAAAATATATAGACCCTGCTGGAACAAAAAATGGTATTACTGAAACAGAAATAAAGACAATGTTGTCTAAAATTGGAGATTGGAACAATTTATACATTCCAGATAATAGAGATGAGAATGCCCAAATGGCAGATTCTACAAGAGAAAAAACTGATATTATGATTGGTAATATCACAAATCCTATTGTACGAAACAGATTACAGATTTTTAGAGATCTATTATCAAGATTATATTTGGATTACGGCAAACCTGATGAAGTTATTTTTGAATTTATAAGAGAAGGTGCTGATAATTCATTATATGGAAAAGCAAAAGCACAAGCTGCAGAAGCCGCAATGAATAAAAATTTTAAAGACAATGAAAAAATAAAGGAAGAATTAGAAAGTGTCAACGCTTATGATGCAAGCAATTTTGAAAAATTAAAACTTTTAAAAATGCAAGGCGGCAAATGTGTTTACTCAGGAAAGCCAATTGCAATATCTAACTTTGGCGAGTGTGAAATAGATCATATTTATCCACGAACAATGGGTGGTAATGACGCCTTGTATAATCGAGTTCTATGTTACAGAATAGAAAATCAAAAAAAAGCAGGTCGAACTCCTTATGAATGGTTGTCACAAGATGAAACTAATTGGACTCTGTATGTCAAAAGATTATCCGATATTAAGCAGAGTTTGGGCAAAAAGAAATTTGAACTTTTAACAAGCAAACCTGAAGACTGCGAAAAACTTATCGATAGTTATAATGGTTTGGCTGAAACAAGTCATATTGCACGTGTTGCTCAACAAATAACAGCGTTCACATTCGGCTGGGGATTGCAAGTTGAAGGCGAAAAACGCCATATATTTGTGAATAACGGTTCAACTACTGCTGCAATTAGAAAACGATATGGTTTGAATTCTTTATTAGGCAATGATTTCAAAAAAAACAGAGAAAATGATAAACATCACGCTCTAGATGCCATTTGTATAAGCTATTCCAGAGATTTTAAATATGACAAATCTAGTGGTAAAGATATAATAATGGTTGACGGCTTTAACACACACGATATTGCAAAAGCTATCGAAACAATAATCCCTTATCCATATTCAAATAAAAAACCATTTAAGGGAAATACTAAACCACTTGAAACCATATATGGACTAAGAACATACGGAGATAAATCATATATTACTCAAAGGGTTGAATTAATTTCAATAAAACCAGATGAAAAAAATATAAGAAAAATTATTGACGAGGTCATAAAATCTGATTTAATAGAAAAATTAGCGTTAAAACCTACAAATACTGAGTGGGTTAAAATGCTTGAAACTTATGTTCATCCCAAAAAGAAAACTTTTGTAAAAAAAGTTATGATAATTGTTTCAGAAGGTCCTATTGAAAGAGATTCAAATGGTCGCGAACGAATTGGCGAATTCGCTGACTTTGGAACTAAAGGTGTTAAACATCAAATGAAACATTCAAAAGGTCACCGAGGACAAATTCTTTATTATACTGCAAAAGGTACAGTAAAAGTCATGCCAGTCTATGCGAACAAAAGTATAAAAGATGTGACAGAAAAATTGCAAGAAATGGGTTGCAAACTCTATAACGGTGGACAAATGTTTTATTCTGGCTGTTTGATTGATGTACCAAATGAATTCAAAGCTGGGAAAGAAACTTATCCAGCTGGTGTGTATAAATTGAGAACTGTTATGGCTAATACAGGTGCAATAAAACTTGAAAACAATAACGGCATTGAAATTCTGACAAGTGCAACATATTTAGCTCAGGCAAAATTTTCAAAATACAAATGTTGATTTTTCTCAAATCAACATTATATGCATGTTATGAGTTATCATGTTTTGCATATAACAACACCCAATAGCAAATTATCAGTTGATAAGGGACTTCTGTTCTGTTCGACTAAAGACGATATAAAAAAAATTGCTCTTGCTGATATAAAAGCAATTATTGTTGCTACATATGGAGTGTATTTTTCAAACAACTGCCTTGCAAAATTGTTAGAAAAAGATGTTGTTATTTTGCATTGTAACGAAAAATACCAACCGACTGGCTGGAGTTTACCTTTAGAGAGAATTGTCAGAGGAAAAGTTTTCTATAATCAGATAGCTCAAAATGAAATATTTGAAATTGAATTGTGGAAAAAAATTTTAAAATGTAAAATCACAAATCAAGCAAAAAATTTGGATATTTTAGAATGCGAAGATCATAATTTGTACAAATTAATTGAAAAACCTTTAATTAGCGAAGCAAACATTGCCAAGTATTATTGGCAAAATTATTTTATGAAACTAGGACGACCGCAAATAAGAGAACATACAAATGCTGCAACATTTGAAAATGCCTGTTTGAATTATGGATATGCTGTAATAAAAACTCTTATTTATCGTTCCATAATAACACACGGCATGATTGCAGG
This sequence comes from Cyanobacteria bacterium SIG32, assembly GCA_015152455.1. GTDB lineage: Bacteria > Cyanobacteriota > Vampirovibrionia > Gastranaerophilales > Gastranaerophilaceae > SIG32. The sequence continues at coordinate 10,346 of SUTY01000031.1, read as the reverse complement.
ACTTGGGATTCACCATATAGGTAAGTTTAAAAGTACACCTCTTGTTTATGATTTGATGGAAGTGTATAGACCATTTGTAGATTATTATTTATATAAGTTCAATAAAGAAAATTCAAAAGCATTTGAAGATGAAGATATGAGAGAATGGGCAAAATTTATTAGTGAATCTATCAGAAAATATCGAATAGAAATTAATGATATAAGTTACAAAATTATTGACAGTATTGATATATACATTGAAAAAATAGCTGATGCTTACATAAACTTTAATACTTCAAAAATATTCTTACCGCAATTAGAAAAACAATACTTGCATTTGGATAAACACAGGAACAGAGAATATGAGGAGTAAATATAGAATGGGCTGGCTAATGGTATGCTTTGATTTACCAGTAATTGAAAAAGAAGAAATGCGACAAGCTAATGCATTCAGAAAAGCGTTATTAAAGCTGGGATACTTTATGCTTCAAAACTCTATATATGTTCGATCTTGTGTTACGTATGACAAAACTGAAACTCATTTAAGAAATCTACGTTTAATAGCACCTAATACAGGATTAATTACTGCATTTTATATTACTGATAGACAATGGAGTTTATCTGTAAATATTGAAAAAGCTGATTATCACAAATCAAAATACAAAAAGAAAGCTGGCGAAAACACAGAAAAACAAATGACATTCTGGTAATTTTGTGTTAGAATCTCACTATGAATACTATTTTATTTAAAGTTTTAGAGAATGAGTCTATTCGTACACTTGGTAGAGGATCAAACTATTCTCTTTTCAATTCTGATTGGACTATTAATTTAAAGTATGTTGTGGTTTCATTATATCATAAAGTATTTAATTTGTATATCCTATTATAACATATTTTAAATTAATTGTAAATCAAAACGTTGTATGGTTTTATATGTGCAGGTATCTGATTATAACATATTTTAAATTAATTGTAAATCAAAACAATAACGCCGTTGATAAATTCGATAAAAATTATAACATATTTTAAATTAATTGTAAATCAAAACGATTTCTTTAAACGTGCAACCGAAAAAACTATTATAACATATTTTAAATTAATTGTAAATCAAAACGTTTTCCGTCTAAGAACCAATAACCTTTATATTATAACATATTTTAAATTAATTGTAAATCAAAACAACTTCATATTCATTATATCCTTCAATAAATTATAACATATTTTAAATTAATTGTAAATCAAAACATAAATCACAACCAACAAGTTGAGAGAGCATTATAACATATTTTAAATTAATTGTAAATCAAAACAAACTTGCCTGCATACAATTACCCTGTGCGATTATAACATATTTTAAATTAATTGTAAATCAAAACGTTCATAGCTTTCGACTTGTTCATTTAAATTATAACATATTTTAAATTAATTGTAAATCAAAACATGAGTCGTTGCAAATTACGACGAAACCGCATTATAACATATTTTAAATTAATTGTAAATCAAAACACAACAGAATGTTTGATTCAGCTAACTTTGATTATAACATATTTTAAATTAATTGTAAATCAAAACATAGACAAACAGGTAAAAATACTTATTCATATTATAACATATTTTAAATTAATTGTAAATCAAAACGCACGGTATTCAAGAGATATTCAGTGTTAATTATAACATATTTTAAATTAATTGTAAATCAAAACTTCGATACGTTGTGTTCTTGCTAATATTCTATTATAACATATTTTAAATTAATTGTAAATCAAAACTGTTATGTTGTTAACAGTAAAACCAAAACTATTATAACATATTTTAAATTAATTGTAAATCAAAACAGTGATGATACAAAACTATTCAACCTTTACATTATAACATATTTTAAATTAATTGTAAATCAAAACGCTTTTAGGCGTCTACGATTACGGCGACATTATAACATATTTTAAATTAATTGTAAATCAAAACTTTTACCTCCGTATAATCTTGTGTACCACATTATAACATATTTTAAATTAATTGTAAATCAAAACAAGGTGGGTTAGGGTATAAATATATATAAATTATAACATATTTTAAATTAATTGTAAATCAAAACAAGTTGTTGTTTTTTTTGTCATAGTTTTTCATTATAACATATTTTAAATTAATTGTAAATCAAAACCATGACAGATTTTTCTCTGCCATACTTGCCTAGCTAAATAAATATTCATCTATCAAAATTTTATCATCCTTTAAAAGTTTATGATAAGTTTTTTTTGGAAATAACAATGGTGAAATAAAAAGTGTATCAATAATTATCTTATTTGATCAAAATCACCTGTCGCTTTTTCTCAATACCATTGTCAATTTATAACGGCTAAAGCCAGCGTAGTGCGAAATTTTTGCATTAAAAAAGAGCCCGAAGGCTCTGTTTTCAATAGTTCTATTTGTTTAAAATGGTGGAGACGGTGGGACTCGAACCCACGTCCAAAATGGACCAACACCTGCTTCTACGTGTGTAGATATTAATTCGCTCAACTGATTCAGGAAAATATCACTACCCTTAAATCAGCCCTAGGTTTTATTTGGTGGAAACTCTAAACCACTGATAGTTGTCTTGATATGCCTACCATCATCAACATACTGCGTCTTGCATCGTGGACTCTATTAACCGGCAAGCTGGGTCAATAAAGTAGCTATAGTAATCGGACTATGCAGCTAATGCATATCTGTCTGCGCCGAAACGGCCTACGATTACGTTATCTGTATTTTTAGCATTTAATTTAGTTTGCTCGTTGATAACCGAGAACAGCGCTCGGACACGCAACCTGTATTAATCGAACATCCTGTCAAATCCAGACGTCCCCTTATTTCAATGTACTGTTCTTATATTATAACCCTAATTTATCTTTTTTCAACCTATTTATTCAAAATCTTCTTTGTTTGTAATACAATCTCTTTATGAAAAAAACTTTAGCTCAATTCGTTCAACAACAAAGAGATAATTTAGGACTTTCACCTAAAGGTTTAGCAGTTAAATCTGGGTTGGAATTGTCACTTATTGAAGATATTGAAGCCGGTAAAGAACTTTTTTTATCCGTTACCGTACGTCAAAATCTTGCTAAGGGTTTAAAATGTCATCCAGAAGAAATTCGACGCTTAGAAAAAGATTTTAGAAATGATTTTGTTTCTTTACAAATTATTGATAGTCTAAAGGAACTTATATTGAATGGTGCCGGTGGGTTAAGATGTCCTAAATGTGACGCACCTTTGGTTACAAAAGTGGAAAAAATGTACGATTTAGAGGATAATTTGGTCCTCCATCCAAAAGCTCATTGCTCCAAATGCGTTTTTCAAATTCATTAATATTAAGTGATGTTACAATATATTTGTTAAGAATTTGTATTTTTGTAAAATATTTTATAAAATATAATTGGGGAAATAGTAAGGGATATTTAAAATGGTAGAAACAGGGGAGAAAACTTTATCACCTAAAGAAGTTAGAAATATTTTAAACGCTGACAACAAAGAAATTGTTGAACTTTGTAAGCAGGCTTCAATTTTGCCTAAGAAAAATACTAAAGGTCAAACATATTTTTCTTATGACGAAGTTAAGCATTTAAGACAAATACAATCTCAAAAATTCTTACCTGCAGAACGCCCTAATTCTGCTATAACTAATATTCTTAATTCAATTCGTTCTATGGAAGAAACTTTAAGTGATAAAATAGCTAAAGTTATTGACGAAAAACTTGAAGGTATGGACGAAGTTGTTGTAGAACTTATTCGTTGCAAAACTGATAACGAAACCCTTAAACAAAAAATTATTGACCTTAACAAAGAAATGTATCAATTAAAAAATGATTTGAATAGTTATAAACACGTTGGTTTAGGGCTATACAAGAAAAAAGAACGCCACGTTTGGGAATAATAAGGAATTAAAATAATGGCCGTAAAAGAAGAATTAACAACAAATATTGAAGAACGTAATAAAGCTCTTAAGTTGGCGATAGAAAAAATCGAAAAAGATTTCGGTAAAGGTTCTATCATGAAACTTGGTGATAAAACAACTGTTAATGTTGATGCAATCCCAACAGGTGCGTTGGCACTTGATGTTGCTCTTGGTGTTGGCGGTATTCCACGTGGCCGTATTATTGAAATCTATGGTCCTGAAAGCTCTGGTAAAACAACTTTGGCACAACATATTGTTGCTGAATGCCAAAAACGTGGTGGTATTGCAGCATTTGTAGATGCTGAACACGCTCTTGATCCTGAATATGCAAGAAATTTAGGTGTTCAAATAGATGATTTATTGATTTCTCAACCTGACACAGGTGAACAAGCATTGGATATTACAGAAGAACTTGTTCGTTCAGGCGCAGTTGATATTGTTGTTGTTGACTCAGTTGCAGCACTTGTTCCAAAAGCGGAAATTGAAGGCTCTATGGAAGATCAACAAATGGGTCTTCAAGCTCGTTTGATGTCAAAAGCCTTAAGAAAATTAACGGGGATTATTGGTAAAACAAATACAACCGTTATTTTTATCAACCAATTACGTATGAAAATTGGTGTTATGTATGGTAACCCTGAAACTACAACTGGTGGTACTGCTTTGAAATATTATTCGAGTGTGCGTATGGAAATTCGCCGTGTTGAAGGTTTAAAAGGTGAAAATGGTGATGTTGGTAACCACGTTCGTGTAAAAGTTTTGAAAAACAAAGTTGCACCTCCATTTAGAATGGCTGAATTTGATATTATTTTTGGTAAAGGTATTTGTAAAATCGGAAATATCTTAGATGTTGCAGTTAACCTTGATATAGTTAAAAAAGCAGGTGCATGGTTTAGCTTTAATGAAGAAAAATTAGGACAAGGCAGAGATAAAGCAAAAGAATTTTTAGCTGCTAATCCTGATCTTTTATCAGAAATTGAAAGACTTGTTAGGGACAAGCTCGCGGAGCAGTAGATTAAGTTCAACGTGTTTTGTTTTTTTCATACTAGCCGTTTTGTTAATTCAAAACGGCCCTTTCTTGTGTTATGTAAACATTTGTAAATCATATTTTCACATGTTAGCAAGTATTTTTGTGCTTGTTTTTTGTATAATCACAATATGAAATTGGAGGTTTATACAATGCAAGTTAATGCAATTAATCAATTTAGAAATGTACATTTTGAAGGCAAAAAAGCACAAAAAGCCGAATCAACCCCTCAACAACTACCGGCAGAAGCCCCTACACAGAAAAAGGGTTTTATGAGTAAAGTATCAGGTCCTATTGTAGCTGCAATGTTTATGTTGCCTGTTGTTACCCCAGCTTTAACAAGTTGTGACAAAGATATTATTGTATCAGCAGAAGCTGATGCAACAGTAAACTACAATCCAAAAGATACTTGTGATCATAAGCACGGTTGCGATTGTGACCACGGTTCAGACAAAGATACAACTGTTGTTCGTGATACAGTTGTAGTTCGTGATACAGTATTTATCCCACCTGCATTTGAATTCCCTACAGAAATTCAAGACTCTTTGAACATTTGGAGAGGTGATATCCTTGATGTTCCTGTTGAAGGTGATGATGGTGATTTAAAAAATAAAGCCCTTCTTCACATTCGTGGCAAAAGAGATTGGGATTACAGACGTCCTGAATATATGACATTAAATCTTGAAAAAAGTGACAATACTGAAGCAAGATATGATCACGTAATAGCTGATTCAATTAAAAATGACATTAGAGTAACTCTTGTTAAGCCAGGCGAAATCACAGTTGTTAAAAAAGACGGAACAATTACTGATGATGTAAGCGGTTTAATGTTTAACGAAGATGGTTATAAAACATTCGCTCACTCAAATGGCAAAAACATGATCTTTGTTTATCCAAAAGCTATGGATGGCGAATACAGAGGTAAATTCGTTGAATTAGGTACACTTGAACCTGGTTATTTACCTGAAGACGGTGGAACACCTAATACTCAATACGGCAAAAACGTTTTATTATACAATGTTTTAGGTGATGGCACAGAAGATCACTTTATCAATGTAGAAGGTCAAGTTATGAGTGTTGAAGAACTTAAAGCAAAAGCTAACGAACAAATTATTATCGAAGAATAATTATAACCTCCAAAAAGCACCCTCCCCCCAATTTGGGTGCTTTTTACTACAACAAAAAGAGCCTCTGAAAAGAGGCTCTTACCTTTTGTGTTCTAAACAATTATACAGCTTTTTGAACTTTACCAGCTCTTAAGCAAGAAGTACAAACTTTAATTCTTTTTGTTTGACCGTTGATAACAGCTTTTACAGATTGTAAGTTTGGTTCTTGAGTGTGTACAATTTGTTTATGCGAAAATGTTAATTTCGCTGCTTTAATCGGTTTTTTACCGCAAATTTCACATTGTTTTGACATAGTTTTAATTCCTTTTCTAGCTAGTTGTGTAATTTAATAATATATTAAAAATTAAAATAATCAAGTATCATGTTAAAATTGGTAAAGTTTTATCTAATTTTTCTACCTAAAGACAAACCAGCAGGTAGAGGTAAAACTACATTTTCATAATCGGGATGATTATTTATTGCATCAATAAATGATTGAGTTTTTTCTTCGTGTGAAAGTACATTATCGCATGCAATAAAACCACCGACATTCAAATGCGGATGAATTAAATTAAAATAATCAATATATTCTTTTTTATTCGCATCAACAAATGCAAAATCTATTTTAAAATCCTCTGACAATTCTTTCAAAACATCACAGGCTGAACCTTGTTTTATAGTAATTTGTTCATCTACTCCACAAGTTTTAAAATTTTCTCTGGCAATTGCAAAACGTTTTTCCCAAAACTCAATTGTTGTAAGGTGTCCATTCGTTTCTTTTAATGCTTTACCAATCCAAATTCCTGAATATCCGTTAGATGTTCCAACTTCAACTACATTTTTACAATTTGCACTTCTTATGAATGTATATAAAAACTCACCTGTAACTCTTGAAATATTCCAGAAACTTTTTTGAGTTTCTTCAAGAGATGCCAAAACTTTTTCTGTTGTATCGTCAAAATATTTTATCATTTGTTTAATTTTTTCACCCTGTCCGTAACTACTATTGTTCTAATTGGAACTTCAATTGGACTAACTTTTACTACTCGTTTATTTTTCAAATCCAATACACAATATATTGAAGCTCTTGAATCTGAAATAATGGCCAAATCACTATTTTCTATTTTATCAATATTTGTAGAAAATCCTCTTGTATTCAAATATATAGAATCTGTCAATTTGTCAGTTTCTGTACTTATTACTTGAACAACATTATCATTTGCACCCAAGACAAACAAACTGTTTTCAAAAGCCAACATATCAATTGGTTTTTCGCAAATATCAATTTCTGCAATCAAGCCATTTGTATCATAATCTACAATAGCTAAATGATTTTTGGTTCTACTTGTGATGTATATTTTATTATTACTAAATGCAATTTTTGAAACATTTGGGAATTTACCAATATCTTTTAACAAGTAATTATTGTCCAATTCAATTGCCCAAATTTCATGAGTCTTTTTATCGAAATAAAATATCTTTGAACCATCATCACTCAAAGTTAATTTTTCACACATTCCATTAATTTTAATTTGTTTTGCTAAAGTCATTGATTCAAGATTTACTACAAAAATACTTGAACCTTCTGAACTTGAAATATATGCTATTTTTTTCTCATTATCGATTAAGATTTCATCAGGCTTTGATGTTAAGTGAATTTGTTTAATAATATCTTCATCAGCCAAAGAAATTACATTGATTGTTGGACAACCAAAAGAAGTTACTAATAAATATTCATTATTATAGGCTTTCATATCATTTGGAACATAGTTTTGAGAAAGCGCATAAGCAGGAGATTTGTTTTCTGAATTTATCACCTGAATATTTTTGGAATATCCTGTTGCAACGTAAAATGTTTTGTTTTTTAATTGTTCTACTGGAGTAACTTTATTATTTATATCACCTTTGTTTTGAGGAACAGACACTTTCAACCCAGGATTTTCTGCTAATCTAATATCTAAATTACCAATAATCCCTTTTAAATTTTCTGGGATAACAAGTCCTCTTGGAACTAACATATCCTGAGGCAAAAGACCTGTTGTAATCTCTGCAGGTATTGTTGACGGAACAACAACAGTTTTAGAACCATCTTGTTGGTTTATAACTTTTAAAAACACATAATCATTGTTAAAAATTACAACTTCAGGTTTTTGAGCTAAAGTTTTATTCGCTGGAATAGTTGTTTTTACTTGTAATTCTTCAACATCAATAGGTTTTGACGGAAATAACGGTAAATATACAGTTGTATCAGGTAAAATTATAACGCCGTCAAACCTAAAATTTGTTTTTGGGAATGATTGTTCGACATAACTTTTCAATTCGCTAGGAATCTCTCTAGCAATAGTTGCCATTGAAGTTAACATCAATAAGAGTAAAACAAGTAAAAATTTACGCATTATTAAAAACTCCTTTTACTTTTGATATAATTGATTCTTGAGGTTTTTTATTTGTATTCAATTCATACAATTTTTTGTATAAATTTCTCTCTTCATCAGAAAGTTGAGTTGGTGTTTTCACTGTTACAACAACAATATGGTCACCTCTGTGTGATGGTCTAGAAATTACAGGGACACCTGCACCTTTAAGTTTTATATTATCGCCACTTTGAATTCCAGCATTTATTTGAATTTTTTGTTCGCCGTCAAGAGTTCTTATAATTAATTCATCACCCAAAACAGCCTGAGCTGGAGAAATTTCAACCTCTGTAAACACATTTAAGCCATCACGTTCAAAATAATCAGAAGGTTTTACATGTAACACAACAAACAAATCGCCATTTGGTCCACCATTTGTGCCGACATCACCCTCACGTGAGACACGAATTTTTGACATATTATCTACACCTGCAGGAATTTTGATTTCAATTTTCTTTTCTCTTTCAATTTTTCCATAACCTTTACAAGCAGGACAAGGTGTTTCTATTTTCTGTCCAGAACCATGACAGTCAGGACAAGTGCTGATTTGAGTAAAGGCCCCAAGAGGAGTTCTTGCAACTGTTTGAACCTGACCTGAGCCACCACAAGTTGAACATGTTACAGGTCTTGAACCTTTTGCAGCACCTGTTCCACCACATTCCGTACAAAGTTCCAAATGATCAAACTTAATTTCTTTATTCAAGCCAAAAACAGCTTCTTCAAACTCGATTTCGACATCAAGTCTTAAGTCATCACCACGTTGCGGAGCGTTTGGATCAACTCTGCCACCGCCAAAGCCAAATCCCATTCCACCAAAGAATGAATTAAAAATATCATTCAAATCACCAAATCCGCCTGCAAATGGACCGCCTGTATCAAAACCTGCATTTTTCAAGCCATCTTCACCAAAACGATCATAAGTCGCACGCTTATTATCGTCCATCAAGGTTTCATAGGCTTTGCCCAATTCTTTAAACTTTTCTTCCGCATCAGGCGCTTTATTAACGTCTGGGTGGTATTGTCTTGCTTTTTTCCTAAAAGCTGATTTTATTTCATCTTTGGTCGCATCTTTTGACACTTCCAGTATTTCATAGTAATCTGTCATTCTTCCTCTGTTATTTTATTCGGCTGCTGCAACGTTTACTAATGCAGGTCTAAGCACTTTTTCTCCCATTTTATACCCCTTTTGAAGAACTGCTATAATAGTTTCTTCAGGATGTTCATTTGAAGGAGTTCTCATAACTGCATCATGGAAATTAGGGTCAAATTCTTTGCCTTCTGCATCAATTTCTTCAAGTCCAAGTTTTTGTAATGTTTCCAAAACTTGTCTGTGAATAAGATTAAAACTGTCTTTCACCTGTTGACAATCTTCTACATTTTGCAAGGCTTTTTCACCACGCTCAAAGTTATCGATCACTTCAAGCATTTTTTTAAGAGCATTTTCTGTACCAAATTTTAATAAATTTTCACGTTCTTGTTCTTGTCTTTTTCTGTAATTATCAAAATCGGCAGCAAGTCTGATATATTGTTGATTTAATCTGTCATATTCTTCCTGAAGTTTGTTATCTTCTGCTTTTTCTTCAACAACTTCTTCAACTTGTTCAGTTGTTTCGGTAGTTTCTGCTATTTCAGGTTGTGCATCTTTGTTAAACGGATTGTTATTTTTTTTCTGGCTCATAAATTTCCCCTTACCTATATTTACCATTATAAGTTATCAAGCCTAATAAACAAGTTAAATTTATTATTTTTTAATATTTTTACATTATTGCCAAAAATTGAAAAAAGTGGTATGATAAGAAGTGATCAAGGTTTTAGTGACCAAGTGATCAAGTAATATATTTTAAGGTTGGAAGATCCAACAGAATAGGAGAACGTAATATGTTAAAAAGTGA
>SUTY01000030.1 GCA_015152455.1 Cyanobacteria bacterium SIG32 | reverse complement strand
GCAATCTACTCAGATAACGGAACATCTCAATCAAACATTACTGCTTATACTATGGGCACAGCTCAAGAAGTAGAAGAAGTAAAAGGTGTACCAGCAAGACTTGAAAAAGATACAACAGGTCGTTACATCAAAATTACAATTATGCAAGATGAAAACAACCCTGTAACATATGCGTTGACAACAAACACATTGACAGATCAAGATGCTTATGACGACGCAATGAACCAATACGAATACGATAAGAATAAATACGATCAAGCAATTCAAGAAATTAATACTAAGATCGAAATTATTCAAGCACAAGATAAAAACTTAGAATTAAGATTGAAACAGTTAGACACAGAACAAGATGCCATTACAAACGAAATGGATGCAGTTCAAAAAGTTATCGAAAAGAACACAGAATCTACATTCAAAACTTTCGGTTAATCAAAAGTTTAACGGTTGTATGGTTGAACAGTTTAAGAGTTCAGAATACTACTCAATATACAAAAACTTTCAACCATCCTCTCTTTCAATTCTTTCAATATTTTATGAAGTTTCGGTTTTACTCTCGAGTAGAACTGATACTTCCCCCCTTTTTTCCTTGTTTTCTTTACGACCTCTACCCAAGGTCGTTTTTTGTTATTCTGACATAATTGAGAGGTTTGCAATTTCTATATCGTCATAGTCTAAGTACGCTCGTTGCATTAAATTCTTGCCAGCTTTGATTGTAATTTGATTTGCTTGTTCTGCTTTTATTAAATTATTAGGGAGTTTAATTTTTTGATTATCTCCATTTAATTGAATTTCGGCGATTTTAACACCATTAAAATAGACTTCTGGGGGGCTTGCGTATGAATTTACAATACTGTTTTGCCCCATAGAACGTGCCAAAAGAGTGTCTATCCCTAAAATTGAACCTATTACCAGATAATTTTGACTTGATAATGTTCCTCGTTTCATGATGAAATTTTTACTAAACGACGGACCAATAGTATTTAAACGAAAATTATCTGCATTTGCTGATGATTGTGAATAGTTGTCGTCACCTAAGTGCATCATGCTTGATTCTATTACAATATCAGAAATATTGCTTTTTTCTATTCCTAAAACTAATGGTTTTGATACATTATTGCGTTGGTTTATAGTTAGCGAAAACGGTCTATACCCTTCTTTTTCAACGGACATGATAGTTGAAGAATCAATATTTTTGTCAAAATTAAAATTTCCGTTAGTGTCAGTATATGTACTATAGTTGTATTTAGGTATTGTTATTTTTGCATTACTGATTGGCGAGTTAGTCGCAGAATCTATGATTTTGTTGCCAACAACGTCTAAGGCGCCGTACGCACTTTGGGAAATTATTAAAGCTATTAGTAATAGTATCTGTTTCATATTTATTCTTACTTTAAACTTGGAAAATTCTAATTTAAAGCCTTCGTATGGTAATATTTTAAGGATATTTTTAAAAAAGTAAAAATTTTATTTGTAATTTGAAAATGTTTCTGTTATAATAATTTTACTGGAAACTTAATAGCTATGCCGATGTGATGAAATTGGTAGACGTGCCAGACTCAAAATCTGGTGTGGTTCGCCCCACGTGCCGGTTCGACTCCGGCCATCGGCATTTTTTATTTAAAAAATAGCAAAAAATATATTTTGTAACATTATATAGATATACATTTATTTTGAGGACATGTTTTGAGAATAACGGCAATTAATAGCACGCTTAGAAATACTTTGTCAACAGCTTTGATAGCTGGTGCAATTGTTGTTGGTACGCCTACTACGAAACCTCAAGAACAAGATAAATTTGAGCAGGTTTATGAAATCCCACCAAAAGGGACTTCTGATTTTATGAAATTATTATGGGCTCCGAGCCCTAAATTGAAGATTAATGGTGAAAATCATACTGCAAAAATTGTTATAGATTTAAGCAAAAATGTTTTGTATAAATATAATGACAAAGGTAGAGCAACAAATGCTTATCTGGTTGCAAGTGGTGCTAAATCAACTCCATCAACTCCTGGCATAAAAGTTGTTACTCATGTTGAAACTTATCCTTACAAATCTGCTCCAAAAACTACAAAACGTTATAAAAATCCAAAGGATTACGGACCTCGAATTATTTGTTTGGAAACAGTTGATCCTGAAACAGGTAAGCGTGGTGTAACAGGTGAATTCATTCATGGGAACAATAATCCAGCAAGTCTTGGCAAATACGCTTCTAAAGGTTGTATAAGAATGGATAACGAAGTTATTAAGGAACTTGCAAAAGAAGTTAAACGTGGCGATTTTATTTTAGTTATAGAATAATTTTACATTCTAACTTTTACGACAGCCTTTTTAACTTCAATAGAGTTTTCAAAATTCATTTGAGGTTTATGCGCTTCGTTAGGGAAAATAAAAACAAAATTTGTCCCGTCTAATGTAACATTACAGGTTTCTTTGACTGTATTTTCGTAAAAAGCAATGTCACGTGATGAGTCGTATGGAGTTTTAACTTTTAAATTACTGATTTCTGTATAATCTAAACGTTCAATACCTGACAAAAGTATCTGAATATCTGCGTAATTTTTGTGAACCTCAAAAAAACAATTTTCATGGGGTTTTGTTGTGTAAGTTTCGACATTTACGTAATCAGTATTGGATATTTCATAACGCTTACAGTCAATATCTTTTGTAAGTTTTTTGACAAATTCGACTGCGTGAGTTGGAATTTGCGGATAATTTGTAATATTTTCAAGTTTATCTATAATCATTAATTAAAAATCCTTATAGGTTTTCTTACTCTTATACGGCAATCAGCTTGTGTATTTGTGTTGCAATTTATTCCGTTCACTTCTTTACCTACTGCTGGATCAAAACCGCAATACTTAAGCGATTTTACATATCCAGAAAGGCAAGCTGCGTTTTTAAAACTGTATGTGTCAGTGTTATCAAGAGTTGTACCGTCAAGTCTTTTAAGTTTACGATCACCAGATGAAAAATCGTCATACAGTATATCAAATGCCAAACTTTTCTCGCAATTTGCACCTGCAATTATTGAAGCATCATATCCTGGGATAACTTTTCCTGATTTTGTTAAATAAAATGGAAATACGTCATCATAAAGTTTTGATTTACTTTTTGTGCCGTCAACATCAACATATACAACAAACCCCTCTCTATCTGCTTCATCAACGCTATCGCTAAGTGCGGATATTTCTTCCAAGTCAGATGCCATATACATTTTTAAACCGTTAGAAAATGTAATATGAGGAGTTAATGATGAAAAATCTTTACTTGTTACTGCAGTTTGAACACTTGATGTTGCTTCAGTGCATGAGTTTTGTGGGCTGGCATGAGTGTTTTTCATACTATCACAAAATTGAGTCGTATAGTTGGTAGTTTCTTCTTGTGTATCTTCGACTAAGCATACTGCTTGTCTATCACTATTATAGCGACCCATATTCCACATGTCTCCATTAGAAAATGTAGGTGCGAAAAATCTGCTATGTGCAGCTTCAGACGCGCTCTCATTACCTGACCAAACATAAAATGCACCAGAAGAATTAATAGCGAAACCTAATGATTGGGCTAATGTTGCATTTAGATTTATACCTTCTTTGTTTGTGTAAGTTGAAATATCTGTAGTTCCATATAAGTAATTTGCCAATTCAGCTAATTGTGACATTTTAGGCATTTTATTTATATGTCCACATGCCTTTACAGCACCAGCCCAGTAATCGTTGTTATAGAAACAGGCTTTTATTCCGTGAGTTGAAATCATGGCTTCACAGTCTTCAAGTGAAACAGGGGTTGGCGTAAACGGTGTATTATAACAGGTTTGATCAATTTTAAATGCACAAGGTGATTCTTCTTCATTAATGTCAGTATTTACAATACCAAGCATCACTTCGCTAACGACATTTTGCAAGTTTTTGTATGCAGCATAATAACTTGTATAGTCAGCTTTGACAAATTTATCTCGAGTGATAGGTACTACAGTTGCCACAACTACTGCCATTACGACTATGGCGACAACTATTTCTGCAAAAGTAAACGCAAATTTTTTCATTCTAATTCCTTCATTGCTTTTTCAAAATCTTCTGTATTTGGTGCTTTGCCATGCCAACCTGCGTTGTTTTCCATAAAACTTACGCCTTTGCCTTTAATTGTATTGGCGATTATCGCAGTTGGTCTATTATTTGACTTAGCTTTTTCTATAGCATTATAAATTTCATTCATGTTATGTCCATTTATTTCAATAACATCCCAGTTGAATGCTCTAATTTTTTCATCTAACGGATCAAGAGATTTAATGTTTTCGGTGCAACCATCAATTTGTAAACGATTGCGGTCAATAATTACCGTCAAATTGTCCAAATTTCTTTGAGGTGCTTGCATAAATGCTTCCCAGGCGTTCCCTTCTTGTAGTTCGCCATCACCCATTAAAACAAACACATTAGCAGGGTTTTTATCAAGTTTTAGAGCAATTGATATACCGCAACCAATTGAAAGTCCTTGTCCTAAAGAGCCTGTTGCAACTTCAACACCAGGGCAAAAACAACAAGGGTGACCTTGAAGTCTTGAAGTTAATTTTCTAAAACTCATCAATTCTTCTTTAGGAAAGTAACCAAGTTGTGAAAGCACTGAATAATAAATTGGTGAAACGTGTCCTTTAGAAAGTACAAATCGATCACGGTTAGGATAGTCTTTTGATTCTCTCCACTCAGGAACAGTTTTCATACATTTGTGAAACAATACTGTCATAATATCAGTCGCAGAAAGTGAACCGCCAATGTGACCAGATTTTGCTTCATAGACCATTTTGATAATATTTTGTCTGTTTTCTTTTGCTAATTTTTCTAGCTCTTTAATTTCATTATCTGTTAACATCATTAACTCCATATCTCAATACTTTTAATACAAACATGGGTAAAGTCGGAAAAATCCGTTTGAACCTTTTGGGTTCCTTAATCGTCCTGTAAAGCCATTCCAAACCTAATTTTTGATAAATCTCTGGCGCTCTTTCGACTTCTCCTGACCACACATCAAAACTTCCACCGACACCTATCATAATTGTATTTGGAAGTCTTGTCTTTAACTTATAAATGAATTCTTCTTGTTTAGGTGAGCCTAAGGCTACAAGAAGTAATTCAGGCTGCTTTTCTGCCACTTCATTCAAAACTCTTTCTGTATCGGTAAAATAACCGTCTTGGGTATAAATAACGTTTAATTCAGAAATTTCATTTTTTAAATTTATGACGGCTTTTTCAATTATATGAGCTTTAGCACCAACAAAAGCAACAGGCGAACCCTTGGTTTCATTAAGCATACGTTTTGCAAAATCTACACCTGCGATACGAGCTACATTATTGCCCACAAGTTTTAGTCCTAATTGCACTCCAATACCGTCAGGAATAACAAGTTCTGCGTGGTGAACTATTTCAGCAAAATTAATGTTTTTTGATGCGTAATCAATCATTTCAGGATTTATTGTTACAACGTGACCTCTTTTTGACTTAGCAACTTCTATTGCTTCGTCAAAATCGTATTTGTCTATATTAAATCCAAGTAATTTTGCTCTTTCCATATTTCAATTATAACGCATGTTTTTAAATTGGTAAATATGTTAATTAATTATTTTTGCCAATCTAAATAAGTATTCGTCTTTTACTCCTGATTGCAACCCTGTTGGTATAAAATATTCTTTAAATTTTTCCACAGCGTATCTGTCTGTCATACCAGATATGTAATCTGTAACAATTCGAGGTATTCTGCTTTCTTCACACATAGGTTTGAGCATTTCGCAATATAAATGGAACAATTCACGTATTACTCTGCGTGCTTTTGTTTCTTCTGCTTTGGCTGGAGAATCCATATACACGTTGTCAAACATCCATTTCCGAAGCATTGTCGTATAATACCAACCCTCTTCGCTCATTTTAACTTCAGGTTTCCCCATTGAATTGTTTATAATTTCTTCAATCATTTTATTTAAACGCACAGTTTGAATTGAAGAAAAATAATTTATACAATCTTTTGGCAAATCGCTTTCGGCGATTATTCCAGCACGAATAGAGTCTTCTATATCGTGATTAATGTAAGCAACTTTATCTGCGAGTTGAACGACTTGAGCTTCTGGAGTTTGAGGTGTGAAGCCCCAAGTGTGAGTTAAAATTCCGTCAATTGTTTCCTTGCAAAGATTTAGATTTTCTAACACTTCTACAACCCTTACACTCTGGATATTATGGTGAAAACCGCCTTCAAGTAGCTCATCTAAAACTCCTTCTCCACAATGACCAAATGGTGTATGTCCCAAATCGTGCCCTAATGCAATAGCTTCTACCAAGTCTTCATTCAGGTCTAGGGCTCTTGCAATTGTTCTGCCGATTTGAGAAACTTCAAGTGTATGTGTTAAGCGTGTTCTAAAGTGATCATCAAAAGGCGATAAGAAAACTTGTGTTTTGTGTTTTAATCGTCGAAATGCTTTTGAGTGTAAAATTCTATCTCTATCTCGTTGAAAACAAGTTCTTAAATTGCATTCACTATCTTCGTGAATTCTGCCTTTTGAAAAACGACTTTTTGTCGCAAATTCACTTAAGTTATCAATCTCTCTTTGTTCTAATTTATATTTAATAGTTTCAGTCTTATTCATAGTTTTATTATAGCAGAAAAAAGTTTATTTTAAGCAGATTGGGATTCTTGTTGTTGGTTGTTAATTTCGGCTTTTATTGCTTCTGCGTGTTTTTTATCTTCAACTTCTTTATTGTATTCTTTGCGTTTGTTGTCAATTGCAGTACCAATTCTATTTATAATAGCACCTGAACCTGTACCGATTAACATTGCTTTTATACCAGATATCAAGCCTATGTTTAATACAAGGGTTGTTCCTAGTGAGCCAACAATAGGAATACCATATTTTAATAATGCGGACATTCTTTCATCTTTGTTGTCAGCTAGCGATAATCCGGCCGCAACACCACCGACGGATCCCAGAATTGATAAAACATCTGTCGGTGCGGAACCTAGTGCTAAATCTCGAAGTTTGTCAAAGAATAAATCAGTTTCTGTATTTATGGCTTTATCAAGTGAGTTAACTGCTTTTGAAGCTGAGCCTCTGAGTTTTAAATATTCTTCTCTAGGTAATAATGCTTTATAAATAGTCAAAATTTCTTGTAGTTCACCTTTTTCGGATTTTGTTAATATGCCTTTTAATTCATCTTGGAAGTCGATAACGTTTTCTATGGTTTTATTTGAATATCCGAAAATTTCGCTCGAGTCTTTAATTCTAGAGGTAAGTGTATTCATTATATTTATAATTTCGTCGTTCAAAATTTTTCTGTATTGTTGTTCGTGACTTCCAGATAGTTTTTTATATGTACTTAATTTGGAACGTAATGTTTTTATTAACTTGCTTGATTCAGCATCTTTTGGGCTAATTAACAATTGAATGTTGTCTAAGATGTTTTCTGATGACCTATGAGTATCAAAAATGTCGTGAGTTATTGCTCGTCTTGAACGACTAACCTGATTAATTATTTCTTGTTTATTTTGAGCCAAAATATCTTCAGCTATGAATGATTGGTGCATAGGAGAATCTTTTAGTTTTAATATTTTTTGTTTCATGTCATGAGCATCTTCAACCCCATTAAAGGTTTCTTTCCAAACTTTTTCATCAAGTCCAATGTGTTCGGTTTTCATTTTTTTCAATCGGTAGGCTCTGGAATTTTCTCCAAAACCCGCTTGTAATTCGTTTTGAATTTTTGTTTGGCGTTTAGCAGCATCAGATAACCATTCAGAAACTTTTTTCGTAACGCCGTTGATTGTAACTTCACGCCCTGCCTGTTCTTGACCTATGCGTTGATTTGTTTCGGTAAATGTATTAAATAATCTTGAAAATCTGGAATCGGCTTTTTTGTAGCCTTTATTAACAGTTTTCATTGTTAAGTTTTCAAAGAAATGAGTAATTCTATCGTGTATTTTCATTGTAAATTTTGTTTTGGACATCATTTTTTTGAACAGTAAGTCTTTGTAATTGTTGTAGTTGTTAAGACTTTTTGATTTTTCAGCCCAACTTGACATTTTTTTAAGTGAAAATTTCATAAATGAAGTTACAGGTCCACTCTGACCATTTTGTTTTCTTCTGCCGACATTCTCTTCTAATTTTTGAACCCAGTTTGTCAAATATTTGTAAGTGTTTTTAGGTAAGCCTCTTGTGACAAGAAAAACTCCAAGGGTTGCTACAACGGATGAAAGTGCTACAATTAAACCTATTTTCTTGCCCTTTTGCTCTGAATCTTTATCCTTTGCTCGGTAAATGTCTTTGGCAACTTTGCGTGTAAGATAATAGTCCCCATTTTTTGAAAAATCATTAAATGGAGTTGGTTCAAAGGTTTTTATATTTTGAACACTATTAATCATGCTACACTTACCTGTCTATATAAAGGTTTAAAAACAAAATATATTGCCAATTTGGGATTGCTAAATTAAGAATTATTACAAAGTTCCTGAACAATTACATTAGCAGCTTCTTTTGATGAAATTTTATCAGATAATAATTCTTTCACTTCACCTAACTGTCTAATAAAATCTTCACGATAAGAATTATTATAAAGTGTTTTTTCTATTTGATAAGAAATATTTTGAACTGTTACTTTGCCTTGAATTATTTCAGGAACAATCATTCTATCTGCAATAATGTTTGGTAATGAAACTTTCTTTATACATCTAACCATTAAATAAATCAGATATAGTAGCCAAGGTCCACGATAAGCAATAATCATAGGAACTTGGTATAGACAGGCTTCCAAAGCGACAGTACCAGATGCAAGAATTAAAGCATCTGAGCAACTTAATAGTGCCTGGTTTTCACCTTTTATTACCTTAAAATCTGTATCTTTTATGTATTTTGAATAAACTTCGTCAGATAAATTAGGTGCGTGTGAAATACAAAATTGTAAATCAGGGTGTGCTTTTTGTAATTTTTTAGCTGATTTGATGAATATATTCATTAATTGCTTCAATTCAAAAACTCTAGATCCAGGAAATACAGAAACTAATTTTTTATTTTTGTCAAATCCATGACGAGCAAAAAATTCTTCTCTGTCAGCTTTTGGCTCTAGTTGTGAAACCAAAGGATGACCGCAGTAGTGAGTATTAATTCCATATTCTTCGTACATAGGCTTTTCAAATGGGAAAATACAAAGAACTTTATCTATACATTTTTTTATAATGTTAATTCTCCATTTGCGACTGGCCCAAACTTGAGGTGGAATATAATAAAATATTTTTATTCCAGCTTTTTTTAGGAATTTTGAAACATTCAAATTAAATGCACCATAGTCAGTACATAATACTAAATCAGGCTTGTATTCTTTTGTGATATATTCAACAACTCTTTTGCCTAAGTTGATGTGATCCAAGATTATTTTGAATGAAACTCCAACAGCGGACATTTTTTCGTGATTTGAGAATAATTTAACTCCTGCTGCTTTTAAATTTTCTCCACCAATACCCTCGATTTGCACATCAGGATATTGAGCTCGAATTTCATTGACAACATGAGCTGCGTGTATATCACCTGAATGTTCACCTGTAATAATAAATATTTTTTTCATAATCTATACTGCCATAATTACAATGTTGTTTTTATCTGCAAATTCAATTACTTTTTCCTGATCTACAATTATTGTTTCATTTGCTTCTACAGCCAACAAGTTAGCCTTATATTTTTTCATTGTTCTTAAAGTACGCATACCAACTGCTGGGATATCAAATCGTTTGTCTTGTTTTGGTTTTGCTACTTTGATAACGGCAGCTCCACGTTTTGCTAATTTAGAGCCTCGTTTAATACAAACGTCAGTTCCTTCAATAGCTTCTACAGCCATAATCATTTTATCTTTAATTACTACAGACTGACCTACGTCAACGCCGCCCATTTCTTTAGCAAGCCAAAAACCATAATTGACATCTTCCATTTGAGCTTCTGTAGGTTTGTGTTTGCCTAAAACGCCTGATGGTATCATTAAGTTTTTGATGAAAATTGTTTGATCCAAAACAGTTATTCCTGCCTTTTCAAATTCTCTTACAATTAATAACATAACTTCATCATCATTAAGGCGTTTCATTGACGTTAGTAGTTCAATTGCTCTTCTGTCAAACTTGTGTAGTTGTAACAAAACTCTTTTGTGAACTTTTCCAATGAATGTTGCTTGTTTAATTTCTTCTTCTTTTAAAATTTTTTCAATTTTGTTTATTTCTCCAGGGTGGCAAGAATATACTTTAGAACAATATTTTTTTAGTTCTTTAACGTTGTCATTTGCTAATGATATACAAACAACTTCAAAACCATTTTTGTGAGCATATTGAGCCATTTTTACTGGTAATGAACCATCTCCTGCGATTAATCCTTGTTTTCCTTCTAACATTACTGACACTATTATTTACCTCGTTTTTAAATTATTTATTTCTTTTACTTGTGACTCTGTAAGTAAAACAGGTCCACCTAATATTTTAGTATTTAAAACTACTTGTGCATATGATTCGGCTAATTCAAGTTTTAAATACGCACTTTCTAATGTATTATCACCAACGATAAATCCGTGGTTAGCCATTAATACTGCATCAAAATCTTTAAAATATTTTGATGTTTTTTCTACTAAATCTCTTGAAGATGGCAAGCCGTATTCAGCTAAAGGAATATGTCCAAAGTAGTACACATTTTCTGCCATAATTGGTTCTTCTAATGCAACTCCAGCGGATGCAAATGAACTTAAATATGGAGAGTGAACGTGTAATATATAATTTATGTCTGGACGCATTTTGTAAAACTCGACGTGAAGCATTTTTTCACTGGAAGGTTTTTTACGTCCTTGAACCACATTACCGTCAAAATCTATAACAACAAAATCATCTTCTTTCAGGTATCCATTTGCTGAACCTGAAGTTGTGATAATTATGTTGTCACCAAAACGTGCTGAAATGTTTCCAGACATTCCTGGTGTAAAATTCTTTTTACCTGCTCTTTTACCATATTTAATTAAATCTTTTATTATCTTTTCCACTATATACTTTCCTTGTTAGGATCTTCTATTTCTATTACTTCTGCATATTTTAATTGTTTATTGAGAGTTTCCTTTGTTTGTTTGAATGCGACATTATCAGCATCATCATTATTAGTTGATTGACCTAAACGTTCAGCGTTTTTAATTTCCATTTTGTCAAATTTAACAGTTGAGTTTTTGGAATCTAAGGTAAGTGCAATAATAAAATATGTCATCTTACGCATAAAGTCGTAACCTAAATTGACTTTAAAATCATCAGGACCTATAGAAAACATAAACATATTTTCTTGGAATAATTTTCCGTTTGGCGCATCATTTGATAGAGTAACTGATCCTGCCCAACCGACTGTAAGATATTTATTAACACGAAAGGCTTCTCTTAATCTTACATTTGATCGTCCGTATCTGTACATATCATATACAGGCATAGGAGTATGATCAGAATATCCAGAAATAAAATATGTTAAATCTTGCATCCAATATTTATATTGAGAGTGTAGTCTTGGACCAATTCTTCCAACAAATTGCGTATCTCCTGTTCCATACACAGCTGCAGAACCTTGCATTACCATGCTTAATTCTAATGCTTTTCTGTTTACTTTATCGATTTTTTTGAATAAAGATTGATCAACTTCAGCCATATATCTAAATCTGGTTGTACCAATGCCAGAACTTTTTATGTGTTCGGAGTGCATATTCCATTCGCCGTCTTGAGCGTAAGCAACAGATGCCCTGTGTCTGAATTTTAAGTCTTTGTTTTCCGCTAAAAAGTCATTGATTTTGGTCTGTTTATCATAAACCAATTCTGCCAAATATCTTGCCATTCTGCGACCTAAAAACCAGTCATCCATATATGCGTTTGAGGCATATTGCAACATTAAATTTTCATCTAAATAGTGCCGACCTTTTAATCTAAAAATATCGGAGCCTGTTCCATACATCAAGTGCGTGTCATTAAATGATGATTTGAATTTGAAAGCGGCACCAATACCGAATTCATCTTTGTAGTTAACTAATGGAATGAATTTTAGAGTCGAACCAAAAGGTGCTCTATAAACAATACCTGGACCAGCAAACATACCAAAACGAGAAACAGAACCAATTTCAGGATAATTTGCTTCAAAATATTCACGATCTTTATTTGTATATGCTTTGAATGAAGGTAATGTAAAAACGTGCTTATCATTATGATAAACTTCAGCTTCTTTTACACTAAAAATATCGTGAGCGCTGCTGGCATCAATACCGACTTCTGACGCTATTACTTTCCAACTAGAATCATTTTGGGTTAAAAATAGCATTTTATCATCTTCATCAACAATCATTTTTTTGAAATCAACACCAACCATACGTGTTACAAAATTGAATTTACTTTCTTTATTTGTAAACATTTCACCGTTTGTCAAAATCAATTTATCGTTTACAGTATCAATTTTTTCAGCACGTATTTTTAAAGCAGGTCCATCAGCCATAATGTTGTTCATGAAGATACTTTCTTCATTCATGTTTACCTGAATGAAATCTCCATAAACAGGTACACCATCTTTTGTCAAGACGACGTTACCGATAGCTTTTAATATGTTAGAATCTTTATTGTATAACATTCTATCAGCGGTCAATTTAACTTTTTGTGCTGGTAGTGTTAAAACAGGGTTTCCTACAGCTTCGATATCACCAGAGGCTTCGTCAACTTTTATATTATTACAATCCAGAACCATTTGATTCTCGGTTGCTTGTTCTTTAATTCCGCCAACAAGTTCTGTGTTTAGAACAGATGTTGAGGTTTCATTATTTACCTTTTGTTCGTTGTCGCTATTTTTAGGTTCATTATCTTCATAATCTACGTATTGTAAATCCAAATCTTTAAATCTTTGACGTTCTTTTTCAGCATCTTCTTTTGCCATTTGAGCTTCTTTAGCACGCAATTTAGCTTCGGATTTTTCATAACGTTGATTTAGAGATTTCTGTATTTTTAAGCGAGTTTTCTTGAAAAGAGGCATATGTTTTGTATATTTTTCAGAAGGTTGTGTTTGTTGAACTGTTGTATTTTGTTCAACTTTCACATTAGCAGCAGGCACAAAGGAAGATTCAAAAAATGAGTCGTCCATTGTTTCTAAATTTTTATATACATTTTCTACCGTTTCTGCTGAAATTGCCGGTAGTATTGTACTTATAAATATTAATAATGTTATTAAACTCTTCTTCAAAATTTGCCTTCTTATATATAATTCATAGGATTATTTGGTTTTCCGTTGATTCTAACTTCAAAGTGACAATGTGGACCTGTACTATATCCTGTAGTACCTTCAAGCCCAACAACTTGTCCTTTTTGGACGTAGTCACCTTGTTTTACTTTTATAGTGGACATATGTGCGTACAATGTTGTCATTGGTTGGCCGTTTATATGTCCGTGATCGATAATAACAACCTTTCCATAACCGCCATACCAGCCAGAATAAATAACTTTACCTGCATTTGATGCTAAGATGTTTCCGTAATTTGGCCCACCAATATCAATACCAGAGTGGAATGTTCTGCTATTAAATATAGGGTGAGTTCGCCAGCCAAATGGTGATGTTATACGTCCGCTGATCGGTTTGATAAATCCTGCCTGTGCAGTTTTTACAGATGTATCTTGAGGTTTTTTGCTAATCATACTTTCAAGATTGTCTGACTGACGAGCAAGTTCTCTTTCGGTTTTTTCGTAAAAACTTCTATCAGTTTTTAGCTTATTAATCATATTTTGGTTTTGAGCAATAGCTTTTTCAATATCACGTTGTTGCGAATTTATTGATTTAATTGATTGAGCTAAATATTTCTTTTTAGATTCAACATCTCGCTTCATTTGTGCTATTTTTTGGGCTTTTTCTTTTATTTTAACCATGCGGTTGTAATCTTGAGTAATGATTAATTTTTCAAAATAGATAGTATCAAGAAATGAATTCAGATCTTTTGCAGATAAAATAAGGGTAAACATTCCAGTTCTTTGAGATTTGAATACTTCTCTAATTCTTTCTTTAAGTTTTGCATCAATAGCATTAAATTCGCTTGTCGCAGCGCTTAATTGTCGTTCCATTTGTTTAAGTTCATTTTCTGCAACATTATATTTGTCTTTTGATGCTTTCAAATTATTTGTAGTGGTTTCAAGTTTTCTTTGGTTATTGTGTAATTTATTTTTTTCTGCGTGTTCAAGTTGTTTAAGATAATTAATTTTTTCTCTAGCTTGTTGTTGAGAAACTGTTGCGGCATAGCAAACTTCAGGTGTCACCGCAAAATTAAGCGAAAGCACCGCAAATAAAGTTATTACAGCTATTTTAATGTTTTTATTCATAGTTATTTTATAAGTAGTGGAAGAAGCATCAAGCCTACTGTCCAAGCAACAAAAGTTATTGCGATTATTGCAACGATTATTTTTTGATTCTTTCTGAAAAATTCCATTTTTATTCCCCATCTATCAACACTATAATACTATTAAAAAAAACAAAGTGCAATTATTTAAAATAAATTTGCAAAAAATTGTAAAATCATTTAATATAGCTTTATGGAACATAGTTTTGTCAATAAAAATCTTGATAGAAAACTTTTGAGTAGTTATGAAGTTAGCGGCATAAATCGTTTTTTGCTAGAAAATAATGCGAAACAAACTGATTTGATGTATAAGTTTTTGCTGAATAATACTCCTTTACTATTGGTAAATGGTTTTGTCGGAACTGGTAAGACTGCATTGGTTAATCATGTGTTGAATTTCGTAAGTGAAGAAACAATAATATTAAATTATAATTGTTTTGAAACAACAATTCTAGATGATATTTTATTGACTTTTTTTGATGAATTTAAAAAACTTTCAGCGTTAGAAAAAATAGAAATTCCAAAAATTAAGTCAGATAATTTTACTCAAAAAATAAATTCGTATTTTGAAAATATAAAAAATCCTGTAATCGTTGTTATTAATGGATTTGATAGTGTTTTAAAGAATAATAAACCAGAGATTCTTGGGTTTGTTGAATATATTGCAAGTTTAGAGAATGTAAAAGTTATATTAGTATCAAGAACTTTTGATTTAAGTGATTTTACGGTAAATTTTGACAGGACAACAGTTCTAGCATTAGACAAGTCAATTTTTGAAAAATATTTGCGCGCAGAAGATTGCAAACAGATTGGTCCAATGTCTGATGAATTATATAAACATACCAGAGGCTACTTTTTCTATACCAATTTTGCATTAAAAATAATGAAAATCAGAAATTTAACGTTAATTGATTTTTTGGATGGATTTGCAAAAAGTTTTTTAAGTTTCAACGATTTTATTTTACGGGAAGGATTATCTTTGGTTGATCCAGTAAGTGGTCATTTGTTTAGATTTTTGACAATTATGCGCCATCCTGTAAGTGTAAAATTATTAAAGACTTTGCATTTGTATGATGAAGAAAAGACTTTATTTTTCTTGAACAATAACATACTTTCAAGATTTGGTGAGTATATTTACCTGCCAGATTATTATAAGATTATTGCAGAAAATTCTATATCAGAAGGTGTTGCGTTAAAACTTCATCAAGGGTGTGTTGATCTTTATAATACCCAACTTCCTTTGAAGCCACTAGAGAGAGATTTGTTAATTTCACGCCAAACAATGCGTAATGAAATAGAATATCATAGTATGTTTCTTCCTAAAAAATCATTTGTTGTAGCTTCTGAACCTGTTGTTATTCAAAAAGAAGTTGCCGTTGAAGAATCTGAAGTTGTAGGTTCAACAAATGAAACAAAAGAAGAAAAAATACAAAAAATGTCATTTATATTTGATGATGATGAAACAGGAGTTTTGGATAAAATTGCAAATTCCATAAATGAATTCATGGCTTTTAGTAACGAAAGAATTCAAGAAGAAAAAGAAGAGAATATGCTATCGTTGTCGGAATTAATGAATAAAGCAAAACAAAAAGAGATACAATTTGACTATAAACATGCTGTAACTTTATATTTAAAGGCTTTAGCTCATAAAGATGATGACGATTATTATATGTTTTTACCAACAATATATACCAAATTAGCGTTTTCATATCAAAATCTTTCCAATTGGTTTGAAGCGCAAAAATATTTTGAATTAGCTGAAGAATTTTATAAATCTACAGGTGATTTGGAAAAGGTTTATGAAAACAAATATAGAGTCGCAAATATTTATTATATGACTTTTAAACGAGAAAAAGCGAAAGAAATTTTGCAAGATATATTAAAAAATTCAATATCAAATGAATTAAAACTTAAAGTGCTGGTATTGTTGGCAAATTTAACAAACAGTCCAAAACAAATTTATGAGGATTATCTTGAAGCTATCAAACTGGATGTGACTAATGCGGATAAGGTTATTTTAGCAGAGTTATATTATAAATTCGCATTGGCGAATGAAGATTTGAATAATGAAGAAATAGCTGTTCAGTATTATAAAAAATGTATAGCTTTAGATATGAAAAAAAATCCGTATGCTTCTGATGCTTTATCAAATATTGCTTTAATTTATGATGATATTGGCGAAACTGATTTGGCAATAAAATATTATAATGAAAGTTTAAAGATTGATGAAAGTGTCAAAAATTTTAATGGGATTTATTCGTCGCTAATGAAATTAGCAGAGATTTATCTATCAAGAGAAGGTAATAAAGCGCTTGAAAATTATTATAAAGCGTTAGAAATCGCAAAAACAATGAACGAAAGTTTTTATATAATATCAACTAATTTGGCATTAGGTGATTTTTATTTCAATAGAAACGACAACGAAAAGGCGTTTAAGTATTTTAAAGATGCGTTAATGTTGGCTCAAAATGAAACAACAAAAGATAATGTCGAAAAAATCCAATTGCGTATAGATGATATAAGGTTACGTATAGGCGAGGAAAGGTTTAATGAACTTGAAAAATAAAGAGTTTTTTAATGAATATATGCAAGTTTTTTTGACTCAGAATTCTTGCTTAAATCTTATTTCTAAAAATGACGAAAAATTTTTGTGGGAAAAGCACATTTTTGATAGTTTGGCATTTGAATTTTTTGTTAAAAAATATGGGGAATTTGATACTGTTTTAGATATCGGAACTGGTGGTGGCTTTCCGTCTGTACCGATAGCGTTGGCTTATCCAAAAATTCGAGTTTGTGCGTTGGATAGTATCAGAAAAAAAATTAATGCAATCGAAAATATTAAATCAGAGTTAAAAATTGATAATTTAATTCCAATTTGTGATAGAGCGGAGAATATAAAAGATCATTTTGATGTCGTAACTTCTCGTGCGGTAGCATCTTTAGATAAAATAAGTTCTTATGCCTTGCCTTTGCTAAAAAAGGGTGGGTATTTTGTCGCTTACAAATCTCGCAAAACTCCTGAAGAAATTGCAGATGCTGAGAAAGTATTCAAAAAATTTAATGCTGAAATCGTTGATATTATCGAATATCAATTACCGTTAGAAGAAAATTTCACAAGAAATTTGATTATAATTAAACGAAAATAAATTATTCTATTTCAAACAGATCGGTTTCTTTTTTGAAATTTTGATTTTTTCTTCTGCGTTTTTCATTTTTCTTTTTTTCTTTTTTAGACATTTTTCTATAAGCGTTATCTACAGAAATTTTTGTGATAGCTTTGCCAGTTCTTCTGTCGTAGAAAGTTAGCCAAAAATCTCTATGAATATTATCAACAGAGAAAGACACAAATCCTGCGACTTTTTCGCCAGATTTTATTGTTTTAAACATCATTTTTGTGTCGCCAAAAACTGATGGTCTGAATACGGAATTGTAATCATTCACCAAAGCCATGTCAAATCCTGAAAGCTCTTTGTCAGACATGTTGGAAATTGTGACGGTAAGGGTTATTGTGTTCATTTCGCCAAACGGATCTTCTTCGTGCTTAACGTTGCTGATGAATATATCAAGTCCTGGATATAAGAGTTCTTCTTGCTTAAGGGCTTCTTCTTTATAAACAGGAAGTGAAATGTTTGTATTTATTTTTACTTTAATTTCGTCGCCTGGAGCGATTAAAACCTCTTTACCTTTTCTTTTTAAAGCTGCACCAAGTCCGATTGCACCCCCAATAGCGGCGCCTCCAGCCAAAGTATAACCATTAGACAATATTGCAGCTTCCCAGCCTAAATAATTTAATGCTAAAAGACCGCCCAAAGCACCGCCAGCAAGTGTGTATCCCACATCTTGTGCTATAATTTTTGAGGTTTCAGCTACAGGGTGAAGTTTTGTTGTCATAGCACCTTCTATTGGAATTTCTCTACCATCAGGTGTTACTAGATAATCAAAAGAAAGATCAATCCATGCTTGCTTACCCATTTTGCCAGGATCTCCGGTTTGAGAGATTTTGCCGTGAGCGATCGTTCCTTTAGGAATAATTACTCCCTCATCTCCATACACATCAGTTGTAACTTGTGCAAAAAATTCATCACCCTCCATAGAATAAGACGAATCTATTACTTGAGTTACAGACATGTTAATTATATCTTTTCTTTCAAGATGTTCGATTTTACCTGTGAAAAGTTCTTCCTGCATTTGTCTAAATTCATCATTTTCTTCGATGTGACCTTGTAAAGGTACAGCAAAAGCAAATGAATTAATGCTGAATATTGATAAAATTAATAAAGCAAAAATCTTCTTCATAATGTTATTATATTATATTTCGTTCCAAAAGGCAAAAATAAAATCGGAGCCTAAAAATAGACTCCGATAATTTGTTTATATTCAAACCATTCAACCTTTAAACTTTTCAACTATTCAACGCAAAATATTTTTTTGTAAAGTCTAACTTTGATTTTTGTGGTGAATATTCCACTCGGCCCCTTTAAAGGGCCGAGGAAAAATTGGGAAATAGGTGATTTTAATTACCTAAGCACAACACGTAATTGTAGCTGCTGCTCTTGTAGTTGTCGTACTCGTACCCATCGCCAAAGGTGAGAGCCCACGCGTTGTTGGTATCGCTCTCTGACGAAGACCAGAACCAGCCGGAAGTAGGAACTCCTTCTTCACCCTTTCTTGCATAGAGGTCTTTGAGTTCTTGTCGTGTTGGAAGGTGCATGCCTTCATCTACGCAAGCTCTCTTAGCACCTGCCCAGTAGTCATTACTGTAGCCTGACGGATTTGGTCCACAATATGCGTCATAGTCTGCTTTGATTTTTGCATCTGTTGAACTTGCTGCTGTTGTACTGCAATCTACTGGTGTTGATATTGTACCAAGGTTCTTAATTGCTGCACCTGTTTTAATTGCGATATTTAATCCTCTAATATCTTTTCCTGTATCCATTTGGTTTGGTGTTTTTAGACCGTTTACGTCATACAAAATAGATATTGCATCTGTACCCATAGCTACGCTATCACGTCCACCTGAAAATCTTACTACAGTATTTGAATAAGGATCTTCTGTTGCGTTTTTGTTGTAAGCGATTAGAGCAGATGTTCCGTCACCAAACATTACACCAATTGTTTCTGTACCATAATCTGTTGTAGAATAAAGATTTTTAGATGTTTTTAAATCTTTAGTTTCAACAGGATCTGCAGTAGTTAAAATTTCAGATGTAAAACAATCTGTTAATTTGTCACTAGAACATGTTTTAACAATTTTAATGTGTTTAGATAATTCTTCAACAAAATCCGCAGTTGACTCAAAACCTGCTAGACTAGAATTAGCATTCATAATTTTTAGAGCTTCACCAAGTCTTCTGTTAAAAACACTTGATGCAGTATCCCAAGATTTTTGTTGATAATTGGCAACTAATGTTGGAATAGTCATTGCTGCAACTACGCCAATAATTGCTAAGGTGATTAGAACCTCTGCCAAAGTAAAAGCAGATTTGCGATAGTTGGCACAATTGCCTACGTGCGTAGCACCTTCAGCTAAAGTAAATGCTGCCCCCTCAC